>JAZRJO010000359.1:0-4561 GCA_045645825.1 Acetatifactor sp.
CGTTCTTTTGTAGAAGATATTTATTTCCCGGGCGAGAAAATGTACCGCAGTGGAGATCTGGTGCGTCTTCGCTTAGATGGAACCTTTGATTTCATGGGAAGAAGAGATGCACAGGTGAAATTAAACGGGCAGAGAGTGGAACTGACAGAAATCACTGGAGTGATCCTACAGTCCGGGTGCGCAAAGCAGGCGGCAACAGTGGCGGTACGCAAGGAAGATGGTTCTATGGAACTGTGTGCATTTTATCAGGCGGTGACTCCTAACACTGGACAGGAAGAAATCACAGCTTATCTGGCGAAAATGCTCCCTGCATATATGATTCCTTCGCGGATGATAAGCTTAGATGAAATGCCGATGACAGCTACCAACAAGATTGATATGCAGGCCTTGCATAAGATGGCAACTGAAGGACGGCAGAATATCTGCAGGGCCGAAGCGCAGCAGCTTGGGCTGGCGTCAGCAGAGGAAAAACAGTGTGAAATGCAGGCTGCACAGACGGAGCAAAACAACAAACCGCAGCCGGTGACAGAACTTTCTGTAGAAACCAAGCTACAGAACCCCTCAGTTACCGCGACATCATCGTATATTTTGTCGGTTTGGAACCGGGTACTCAGTGCGCCTGTGTCGGATCCGGATGTGTCCTTCTTTGGATGTGGCGGTACTTCCATGGATGCTCTCCGTGTGTTGAGCCATTATTACAATGATCGTTTGGAAATGTCACTATCTGACTTTTATAATAACCCTACTGTTTCATCACAGGCAAAGTTACTTGGTGCTGTGACACATGATGAAGCGGTAGATGAAGGGCAATCAAAAGAACATTGCGTCCCGGAAGGAGGCACAGAAAAAGCTGTGCTGATCACTGGTGCTACAGGTTTCTTTGGTGTACATCTGCTCAAGGAATTACTGGAAAAAGGACAGCAGAAAGTAATTTGTCTGGTGCGTGACGGTGGAAAGCAACGTCTGCAGGAAACCTTATCCTGGTATTTTGGCTGGGAGTATACAGAGGGTATTGCCTCTCGTATAGAAGTGGTAACAGGTAATCTGGCACTGGATATGCTGGGAATGTCGCAAGATTCATATGAGCAACTGGCTGACAGACTGTGTGCTGTCTACCACTGTGCTGCGGATGTGCGTCATTATGCGGCAGACTCAGAGAAGTATCTCAATATCAATGTGGGAGGTACTGTCCGCATGCTGGAACTAGCCCGCCGGGCCAAGGCTTCTTTTTACCACATGTCCACTTTGAGCATCAGTGGTGAACAGTTAAAGGACAGCAGTGTTTCAAAAGTATTTACGGAAGAAGACTACGATATCGGTCAGATTTGGGAAAACAATATTTATGTAAAAAGTAAATTCCTGGCAGAAGGACTGGTGCTTCAGGCTGCCGAGGAAGGACTGGATGTGAAGATCTTCCGCCTGGGAAGACTGGTGGGAAGAGCCTGTGACGGTAAATTCCAGAGAAATCCCAAGAATAATGCCTTTTATCTACTGATGAAGGGCTTCTGTCAGATCGGTGCGGTTCCCAAGATGGCTGCCGGAGTGAAGATGGATCTGATGCCTGTGGATGTATGTGCCAAAGAAGTGCTGACGCTGACTGAGAGTACCGGCAGGATTTATCATATTATGAGCCATGATCAGTTTACGCTGGAAGAAGTGGTGAAAGCACTGGATGAGCGTGTACGCGTGGTCAGCGATTATGAATTTATCGGCATACTGGATGAAAAGAGCCAGACCATGGACAGAGAACTTCTGGCAATGCTGATGAACTATTGGCACAGTATGAGACTCCAGAAGCAGATGATTATCGTCACTAACAAATTAACAATGAAAGATTTGGCACAAGCAGGATTAGTTCCTGAGATTCCTGCACCGGGACAGATTCTTCAAGACTTTGTAGATTTTACAGAGGGAGAGTAACAGATGGTTTCCAATTTATCTTTGGCTATTTTTACCTGTACCTTACTGGCCATTGCAGGTTTTTCTATATGGAGCATTCGGACAAAGAGGAAGAGATACTTGCTTCATAAGCTGTTTCTTGCTTTGGGGCTGGCTTATGCCAGCTGGGTGATCCCGCTGGTTGTGATCCGATTCTCTGATCCCACGGATACAGGGCTTATGTGGTTCCTGGATTGTCTGATGCAGCCCGGGGGTGCATTGTGTTCGCCCATCTATCTGTGTATTGCAGTGACCTTCGTGGAAGGGTATGAACGAATGCAGAAATGGATGAAAGCATTGTTCCTATTTCCTTTGGTCACCATCCTGGTGGACTGGACCAACCCATTGCATCACTTGCAGTATGAGAAATTTTCGGTGGTTAGAAGTGAGATCGTATTTGGACCATATGTAATCATAAGCGGAGTCGGCAATTATGTCTTTCTGATCTCTGCAGTGGTTCTGATGATCCGGTTTGTATTCAAAAACAAGACTTTGCTTTATCTGAAGCAGTGTATTCTATTTACGATCAGCGGATTGTGTCCTCTGGCTGTGAATGCTTATGCAACCTTCAGCGGTAAGGATGTACCCATCACGGCCACACCCTTAAGCTTTCTGGTGACCCTGATCTTTAATGGTATTGCTATTTATCAGCTGCATATGCTGGACATCACGCCGATAGCCACCAGACATATATTGGATGGAATCTCAGACGGTTACCTGGTCTTAAGCGATACAGGATTGGTGCTCAGCTACAACAAGCGTTTTGCATCGCTGTTTGCTACGCAGTACGGCATCACGGAGAACCGTAATCTCAGTGAATGTGTAAAAAAGGAAGATGTGGCCCGCAAGACGCCGGTTTATAATATGCTGACTGCCATGGAATCCAGCAGGCAGGATGGTACGCTGATATCTTATGAACAGGCAGTTACCTTTGAGCAGGATGGCAAAGTAAAGAAAAATTATTTTGTGGTGGATGTGTCGCCCCTGGAAGTGAATGGTCAGATAGCCGGTTTTGCGGTGCTGTTCAAAGATATTACCCAGCTGAGAGAAAGTATGCAGCGCCTGCAGGATAGTCAGGAGCGAATGATGGAACAGGAACGTCTGGCCTTCCTGGGACAGATGATCGGAGGATTGGCCCACAACTTAAAGACTCCTATTATGAGCATCTCCGGGTGTGTGGCGGCAGCAGAGGCTCTGGCGGATGAATGTGAGGAAAGCATTGATGATGATCAGGTGACACAAGAAGATTTCCGTGAGATATATGGGGAAATGAGAGAATGGTTCCAGAAAGTAAAGGATTCCACCGCGTATATGTCCGATATCATCACTGCGATTAAAGGGCAGGCGGCCAATATCAGTACCGATGAGAAACTTACCTTTACCATAGAAGAGATGCTGAAACGCAGTACTTTACTGATGCGCCATGAGTTGTTAAACAGTGGCTGTCAGATGAAGGTAAACTGCGAAAACCCCAAAGATATCGCCCTTCAGGGTGATATCAACAACCTGGTGCAGGTATTGGGCAACTTATTGTCTAATGCTATCTATGCACAGAAGCAGGCCGGCGGCGGGGAGATTGAAGTGGAGATCAACACTGATCAGGAGAATCTGCATATTATGGTAAAAGACAGAGGAGCCGGCGTCAGTGAAAATGTAAGAGCCAAATTGTTCAAGAATATGGTTACCAGCAAAGGAACTATGGGAACGGGGCTGGGACTCTATATCTCCAATGCGGTGATCAGAGGCAAGTTCCGGGGTACCATGTGGGTAGAGGACCGTGAAGGCGGAGGAAGTGTATTTGGCATTTCTATTCCCTTAGAGTTGGTACATATTAGTTAGAGAAAGCATACGCAGCAAAGCGTTTAGAGCAAGACAGAAGGCAAAAGTGAGGTTTGCAGAAGATGAGAAGGAGTAAATTAGTAACCCCAAATCAGATATCCATACTGACGGTAGATGATGACCCTATCATTACAGAGACCATTGAGTCATACTTCAAACGTTCCGGTTATCATGTGGAGATTGAGAATAATCCTACCATGGCTATCGAGCGTGTGCGCACAGGTAAATTCGACATTATGCTGTTGGATTTTCTGATGACACCCATCTGCGGAGATCAGGTGGTAGAGGAGGTCAGAAAATTTAATCAGGACCTTTATATTATTCTGCTGACAGGGCATAAGAGCATGGCACCTCCCATAAAGACCATACGTCAGCTGGATATTCAGGGATATTATGAGAAGGATGAGCGGTTTGATCAGCTGGAGCTTCTGGTGGAGTCCTGTGTCAAATCCATCCGTCAGATGAGAACCATCCGTGAATACCAGGCTGAGCTGGAGACAGCATATATGCAGACCATAGAGACCCTTAGGTTTGTGGTGGAATCCAGGGACAAGGAGACAAAGGGACATTCTGAGCGGGTGTCCGGTCTGGGAGCAGCCATAGCTCAGGAGATGGGCATGAGTCCACAGGAGACAGACAGGATTCGTGTGGCCGGGCTTTTTCATGACATCGGTAAGATCGGGGTGCCGGATGCGATCCTGTTGAAGAAAGGGCCTCTGACAGACCAGGAGTTCGTAGAAATCAAGAAGCATCCGGCAGGAGGGGAGAAAATTCTCTCCACCTA
>JAZRJO010000360.1:0-7695 GCA_045645825.1 Acetatifactor sp.
CTCTACGGAAAAGACTTTGCCGTTTGCAGGAATCTCAATGGTCTCCTCGTACAGATCATCTACAGGGGGCTCTGAAAATACAGTCTTGCAAGCACGTGCAAACACTTCATCAGAGATATTTTGCACATCGTAGCGGATGAATTCCCTGACACCGTCCACTTCAATGCCAAGATAATTTTTCAATTCTTCATGAAGTTCCTTTGCCTTTACTGCAAAGGGAGCTTTCTTCTCTACATAGATACGTCTTACGTTTCCCATGCTTATCCTCCAATTTTTTCTAATGTTACAATTCTGTTTTATCTAAATTTATCGTCCTGTAACATTTTGATACGTTGGGCACATTACCCCTATATATATTATAATGTGAAAATCGATTTCACACAATAGCCTAAAACAACAAATTTAGATAAATTTTATCTTCTCTTTTGTAGGGGATGACTGCCACAAGGTTTTTTTTAGATCAAAAATGGGGTTCGACAAGAAAAAACAAAAAAACTTAATATTTCTCAAAAAAAGACTAGACAAATGAATCAGCATAAGTTATAATATACTTGTTCGGTGAAAGCCGAGCTACTATATAGTAAAATTCCGGAATAAAAAAATTCCCCTTTTACACAATCAAAGGGCTTGCAGGTTCGCCTGCGAGCTCTTTGATTTTTGTCTTTTTACTCCACCTCATTTTCTATTCCCCGTAGAAAAAAAGAAATCCTCCAAACTACATTCTGTAGCTTTGAAGGATCTTCAGCAGAGGAAGAGGGAATCGAACCCCCGTTAACGGTTTTGGAGACCGCCGCACTACCGCTGTACTATTCCTCTATAAAAGTCATCGCCAACGTGTTCCTAACTGACGAAACATATTATAACACAGGACCTACTAATAAATCAAGTAAAAATTTAAAATTTTTCGAATTATTTACACAACAGTTCAGCCAGAGACTATATGTGGATGAAAATCGTGCTCGCACGAATTTTCAACCGTGTATAGTCTCTGAGGGAGCGCCCGCTAATGAGCAAAAAGGAGCTGCGAAGCAGCGGAGAGCCCCAAATGGGCGGTTTTGCGAATGGGCGCGTGCTGAACGTCACTAAGTCTGATCACCAAACACGAATGGGCGTGGCTGAACGTCACTAAGTTTAATCACCTACCGAAACACCCCATCCACAACATCCTGCAAATTCCTCACCCCAACAATCTGCATCTTCCCCGAATACTTTATCCCCTCCACGCACACTGCCGGCATCACGCATACCTCAAATCCAAGCTTCTCAGCCTCTGCCACTCTCTGCGCCGCCATGCTGACCGAACGTACTTCCCCACTCAAGCCGACTTCTCCAAAAGCAACCATTTTAGGATTCAAAGGTCTACTGCGAAAACTTGACAATAACGCCAGCACAATCCCCAGATCAATTGCCGGCTCCAAAATCTTCATACCACCTATGATGTTCACATAAGCATCACTTCCGGACAGCTGAGCGCCGAGTCTTTTCTCCAACACCGCCATCAACAGATTCACTCTGTTAAAATCAGTACCTGTTGTCTGTCTTCTGGGAATTCCAAAATTACTGTGACAGACCAACGCCTGTATCTCGATCAATAACGGCCTGGAACCCTCCATGGAACAGGCCACCACCGATCCGCGGGCATCCTTAGGCCTTCCTTCCAGCATATATTCAGAAGGATTGGGGACTTCCACCAGACCTTCCTCCCGCATTTCAAACACACCGATTTCATTGGTAGAGCCAAAGCGATTCTTCACACCCCTGAGAATCCGGTAAGAAGCATGTCTGTCTCCCTCAAAATACAATACCGTATCCACCATGTGTTCCAATACTCTCGGTCCTGCCACCGTGCCTTCCTTGGTCACATGACCTACGATAAACACTGCCACACCCAGCCCTTTTGCAAGCTGTAGCAGAATCCCTGTAGATTCCCTGACCTGTGAGACGCTGCCGGGGGCTGCCGATACATTCTCATTGTACATGGTCTGAATAGAGTCGATGACTACCGCCTGAGGCTTTTCCTGCCGGATCACCTCTGTTATTGTCTCCAAATTGGTCTCACACAGTAAAAGCATGCCGGCTGCAAAACGTCCGATTCTGTCTGCCCGCATCTTAATCTGCACCAGTGATTCCTCTCCGGATATATACAAAACCTTGTGTCCCTGATCAGCCAATTTCCTGCACACCTGTAAAAGAAGGGTAGATTTACCGATACCCGGATCACCGCCTACCAATGTAAGAGATCCCTGTACGATACCACCGCCCAACACTCTGTCAAGCTCTCCTATATGAGTGAATATCCTGTTCTCCTCCTGCACAGTAATCTCTTCCAGTACAGAAGGGGCAATCCGCTGCGTACTGCGCTGCGTCTTGCCTCCTGTCATTTTAGAGGAAACGGAGCTGACCGTCTCCTCTACCATGGTATTCCATTCTCTGCATCCGGGACACTGCCCCACCCATTTACTGGATTCACAGCCGCAATTCTGACAAAAATAAACTGTCATCTTACCCTTTGCCATACATCTTCCTCTTAGCCTTCACGAACAATCCTTACTGAAACTTCTCCCGCTGCCTGCAACTCTGCGCTCATGCTGAGCTTACCACCTAATCCGGTCTTCATGGTGCCGATACATGCATCATTCACAAACACCTCATATGCGGTATCATCCATCAAACCTACCGTAATCTGAGCATCCACGTCACCCTCCACGACAAATTCCACACCGTCAGCCTTCTCTATAAAATTCTGCACACTGGTTCCCGGCACTGACTCATACAGAAACATACCGTTCTTCTCCAGCTTCGTAATCTCATTGCAAGTCTTCACCTTAAACAGATCCCCTGCATGCTTAAAATCTTCCACCTTCGCCTTACGTGTCAATGTATGATTGCCAAAGCTGATGGCACCACTTTCCTCACTGCGGAGTAATTCTTCTATCACTGCCATTCTTTTGTCCTCCTGTTTTGTAAATCCACAGCAGCCCGTATATACCATAATTTCTTAACAATCACTGTAGGAATTGTTCTGTGGCCTGCCTGTGTCTTGTTGTAATTACAGTATAATACAAATCATTCTGTTTTTCTACAAATTTTTTATCTAATAATCCTTAAAATTTTCTGAAATTGTTACTACTCACTCTGTAGCCAGTCACCTTAAATTTAAACTTGCTTATCCTTCACGGTAAAAGTCACTTTCCCACTCTTAAAGCCAGCGGAGACTACGTCCCCCTGCTGTATCTTTTTCATCAGAATTTCTTCTGCCAGGCTGTCTTCTATCACAGACTGGATGGCACGCTTCAAAGGTCTTGCTCCCATTTTGTTGTCAGAGTATTTGTCTACAAGATGCTCTTTCAGTGCAGTTGTGACAGACAGATGAATCTCCATCTGATCTGCGCAGCGCCGGCACAAGCCTGATGCCAACAGATTCACAATTTCCTTCATGTTCTCTTTATTCAGCTGGTGGAACACGATAATATCATCTATTCTGTTGATAAATTCCGGTTTAAAGCTTTTCTTCACCTCTTCCATGACACCCGATTTCATCTTCTCGTAGTCCTTCTGGGCGCTGGACTGGGCTGCAAAACCAAGATTCTTTGGGTCTACGATCCTCTGGGCTCCTGCATTGGAAGTCATGATCAGAATGGTATTCTTAAAGCTGACCTTACGTCCCTTGGAATCCGTAATATGACCATCATCCAACACTTGCAGAAGAATATTGAATACATCGGGATGTGCCTTCTCGATCTCATCGAACAGCACCACGGAATAAGGATTACGCCGCACCTTTTCACTTAGCTGACCACCCTCATCAAAGCCCACATATCCCGGCGGGGAACCGATCATCTTGGACACAGAATGTCCCTCCATATATTCTGACATATCTACCCGGATCATGGCATCCTCAGAGCCAAACATAGCCTCAGCAAGAGCTTTGCTCAGCTCGGTCTTACCTACACCGGTAGGACCAAGGAATAAGAAAGAACCAATTGGACGATTCGGATCCTTCAGTCCCACACGACCTCTGCGCATGGCCTTGGCTACGGCAGACACCGCTTCCTCCTGACCGATCACACGCTTGTGAAGGATAGTTTCCAGCTTTAGCAATCGCTCACTTTCTTTCTCTGCAAGCTTCTGTACCGGAATCTTCGTCCACATAGCTACCACATCTGCGATCTCAGCTTCACCGATGTAATGATTCAGCTGGTTTTCATGCTTCTCTATGCGACTCTTCTGCCTCTCATACTTCTTTAGCAGTTCATCCTGCTCCTGCTTAATCTCTGAAGCTTTGGCGAAGGCTTCCTGACGGATCGCCTGCTCTATCTGCTCATCCATTTGACGGATCTGATCCAAAAGCTCCTTCTGCCTGTATGGAAGCTCACTGACCTTTAATCTGGCACTGGCTGCCGCCTCATCTATCAGGTCGATAGCCTTGTCAGGCAGATTTCTATCGTTGATATAACGGTTAGACAAACGCACAGCTGCTTCAACAGCCTCCGGTAAGATCTGTACCTTATGATGCTCCTCGTACTTTTCCTTAATGCCCTCCAGGATACGGATCGCCTCCTCCTCGGAAGGTTCTTCCACACTCACCGGTTGGAAACGGCGCTCCAGGGCAGCATCCTTCTCCACATATTTACGATACTCTGCTATGGTAGTGGCACCGATCATCTGAATCTCTCCTCTTGCCAGAGAAGGCTTCAGAATATTGGAAGCATCAATAGCCCCTTCTGCACCGCCTGCGCCGATAATGGTATGCAGTTCATCCAGAAAAAGAATCACATTCCCGTCATCAATGACCTCTTTCACTACTTTCTTAATTCTCTCTTCAAATTCTCCGCGATACTTACTTCCTGCCACCATTCCTGACAGATCCAGTGTCAACACACGCTTCTGTTTCACTGTAAAAGGCACCTGCCCGGCTACAATACGCATGGCCAGACCTTCTACCACAGCAGTCTTACCTACGCCCGGCTCACCAATGAGGCAGGGATTGTTCTTGGTCCTGCGGCTTAGAATCTGTATAACTCTCTGGATCTCATCCTCTCTGCCGATTACCGGATCTAACTTCCCTTCTCTTGCCAGTGCTGTTAAATCCCTGCTATATTGCTCCAATGTGGAATGCTTGGGTTTATTGGTGTTACGTTTGCCCAGATCCTCCTTGCATAGGTTGCTGTCCTGCCCCATGGCAGTAAGGACATCCGCATAAATCTTGGCCGGCGAGGTGTTCAGAGTATTGATGAGCCTTACTGCCACATTCTCCCCTTCCTTGATCAGAGCCATCAGAATGTGCTCTGTACCTGTTGCCTTCTGGTGAAAACGCTTGGCTTGTCTGTGAGCCTCTTCCAGAACCTTCTTAGCTCTGGGTGTATAGCCTTCTCGCTCCTTTACTGCCACTGCGTTGTCAAACGCGATCAGATTCTGAATCAAATCCATGACTGCATCAAGGGTCACACCATTAGCCTCCAATACTTTGGCAGCCACACCGGTCTGCTCTTTGATCAGTCCTGCCAGAATATGCTCCGTTCCCACATACCCCTGTTTCAGCTGCCGAGCACACTTCCCGGCAAAAACCAGGGCCTTTTTGGCCTTATCTGTAAATTCTGACTGCATTATTCCAGTCCTCCATAATATTCATATATTTCGTCAATCAAAGCATGAATCTCTTCTCTCGTGATATTCTTACAGCTACACTTAGCCAAGATGACCAGCAGTTCCTTACGAAGTTCATCCAAAGTGCGTAGTTTGTCTATATCAATGGCAATGACCGCACCCTTTCTTCTGTCTACCTTTACAAAACCTTCCTGCTTCAGCACGGTATAAGCTTTATTTACTGTATGCATATTGATCCCGATGGATTCTGCTAATTGTCGTACACTGGGCAGAGAATCACCTTCCCGGAACTTCGAAGTAGCGATTCCTAAGACGATCTGATTCCTAAGTTGCAGATACAGCGCTTCATCACTATTAAAATCTATCTCTATGATCACACCTGCGCCTCCTTTGTATAACTGTTATAGCCATCTTATAACAGTTGTGACTTCTTGTCAAGACTTTTAGCAATAGTTCTAAATCAAAAGAGGAAAGTCACATGATGCAACTTTCCTCTTAGACTTATTTCTCTTCACCATCCCAGTTTAAAAATTCAAATTCAAACTCGTCATCATCATCGCTTATATTTTTCTTCCAATTCTGATCAGCCTTGGTTGAAACAGTGGGCTTTGACATAGGTGCCGACTGACGTGCCGGTCTTTGGGGTACTGCTGTCTGACCTGGTCTTGCCTGTCCGGCTTCTGTCTGTCCGGGCTTCTGGACAGGTTTGGTCGAAACGCCTGTTGCCGGTTTAGATTGACCACCGGGCTGAGCTACTTTCCCCTGAGGCATACCGGACTGTGCATTTCCTGCCTGTCTAACAGGCTGTCCTTGCGTCTGTACAGGTCTTCCCTGGCTGTTTACCGGTCTCGCTGCACCCGCCTGGCTTCTGCCTGCCGGATTGGGAGACACAGGCTTATTTCCTGCAGGACGTGCATCCTGCTGTCTGGCATTTCTTGTTCCATCTGCTCCTACAGTCTGCATTGTTTTTCTTGCGCTATTAACCGGTGCTCTGGGATCCTTAGCCCTCATAGCATTTCTTTCTCTCAAGGTTTCCTTTTCAACAGCTGCAAAATATGCTTCATCTGTAATATCCTTCACCTTGAAATACAGCAAAGTGGCTATCAAAATCGCACCAATTAAAAATACTACGAGAATAATGATCACGATTTTCTGTGTCTTGATTGTACTTTTTTCAGAAATCAATTCTGCAGCATTTGCTTTATAATCATCAAGCAGCTTTGCTACATCCCACTCTTCTCCCGGACTTTTTCTATAATCCTGCAAATACCAGATTCCATCATTACTGAGTCTGGTGTCAAACTGTTTATTCTCCTTGGGTGGTTCCGGTTTTACATCCGGCTCCGTCGTAGTAGTCCCCTCTCCTTCAGGAGGTGTGGTGGGGTCTACAAGTGTTACTTCACCGGACACATTTACATAATCAGATCTGACAAAGCCTTCTACCGTACCATTACTGCCATTAAAGATTACCAGATACCATACTTTACCGTCTGTTCCGTTAGCCTGTCCCTTTACGGTAACTTTCATCCCATTACCCACATAAGTAATGATTCCGCCTGACTCTGTGGATGCATCTGTTCTGACACGAACCTGAGTACCTCCTGTTATGGTACCCTCTACAGGATTCACGTTTGTAACAGCCACGCTGGGATTTACAGTCAGTATTGGGTCTGAACCGGTATCTTCTGTCTTCTGCATTAAATCAGAACGAATATAACCGATTACACCATCTTTGGTAATCTGATACCATATCTTGCCATCGGAGCCCTGTACTTCGCTGTTGATCGTCAGTATCTCGCCACTGGATGCACTTCCCAGCACATCACTGGAAGTACTGGCTTCTTTACGGATCCTAACTGAACTTCCCGTTACCTTCCCTTCAGCTGCGCTGCTTAAAAACGACAGTCCATTACAAAACAATATCATGACAACTGCCATTACAAGTGCCGCTACACTGTACCATATCCATGTTTCTTTACGAACCCTGCTTGTATTCCTCATATGTTCCTCCAATCTGGTCATCACCCGGTTCTTACCGCACCCCATTTTTAATGCTTCTTTAAGTCGGATCGTAGCCATGTCGTTCTG
>JAZRJO010000361.1:0-2625 GCA_045645825.1 Acetatifactor sp.
CATCCAACTATGGTTATGCAGTAGTGGAGAAAAGCGACATGGTATTTATCCCGGACCTGGACACTGCAATGGTAGATCCCTTCTGCGGAATTCCTACCTTGTCCCTTACCGGTAATGCCATGATCATCGATTATCCGGAAAACAGACCACTGGATCAATATCCCCGTAACATCGTTGCTGCCGCTGAGCAGTATATGAAAGATACCGGCATTGCAGATACCATGCTGATCCTGCCGGAATTTGAATTCCATCTTTTTGACAATGTGGGCTGGTCTGTACAACCCAATAATATCTCCATGAACCTGGATACCAGCCAGGCCTACTGGAACAGCGATGTAGAAGGAAAGGGCACTATCGTACCTCACCAGAAAGCATATCATGTGGCCAAGCCTTTAGATACCTCTTATGAGTGCCGCTCTGAGATGTGTCTGGAAATGCAGAAAGCAGGCATTGCCATCAAATATCACCATCCCGAGGTAGGTGCTGCAGGACAGTTCGAGATCGAACCTATGCTGGGCCAGATGTCCAAAATGGCAGACAACACCATGATGATCAAGTACATCATTCACAATACTGCCCTGAAATACGGCAAAGTAGCAACCTTTATGCCCAAGCCCGTTTACGGTGAGGCCGGCAACGGAATGCACGTGCATATGTTACTGTTAAAAGATGGCCAGCCCGTATTCTCCGATGATAACGGTTACTCCCACTTAAGTGAAGCTGCACACTACTTTATGGGCGGTCTGTTAAAGCACATTTCTTCTCTTTGTGCTCTGACCAACCCCAGCACCAACTCCTTCAAGCGCCTGGTTCCCGGTTTTGAAGCACCTGTGACTGTTGGTTATGCAACCTCCAACCGCAGTGCAGTCATCCGTATCCCAGCATATGCTAAGACCCCTGAATTAAGACGCTTCGAGCTTCGTAACCCGGATGCTACCTGTAACCCTTACCTCTGCTACGCAGCGATCCTGATGGCAGGTCTGGACGGCATCAAGAACAAGATCGACCCTCATGCCAACGGTTGGGGACCTTACGATATGAACCTGTACTCCCTGTCCGATGAGGAGAAGGCAAAATTATCCTCCCTGCCCACATGCTTAGAGGACGCACTGGATGCCTTGGAAGCTGACCATGACTTCCTGACAGCAGGCGGCGTATTCCCTGAGCATCTGATCAAGAACTTCATCAAGCTCAAGAGAAAAGAGTGCATGGAGATGGCCAAGATCCCTCATCCGGCTGAGTTTGACAGGTATTTTAATCTTTAAAATAATATCGTTCTCTTAACATTGAAAAAGATGGGCTTGCCACATGACAACCCATCTTTTTCATAATCGATAATTCAAACTTTTATCTCAATACACGATACAACTCTTCTCTTCTGTCCTTCTTTACAGGAAAACGTCTCCGATACTGCTCCACATCATCCACCAAATCATAGAAGATCAGCCCCTCTGTATCTGAAAGCATCGAAAGTACCTGACCATCCGGATTGATCACACAGCTGTCACCCGAATAATACAAAGAACCAATCTGACCCACACAATTCACTGCCAAAATATATACCTGATTCTCTATGGCCCTTGCCTGAAGCAAAGTTTTCCAATGACTGCTCCTCTTGGCCGGCCAGTTAGCTGGCACTATGATCACATGGGCAGTTTTAGAAGCAATCTGAAAAATCTCAGGAAAGCGCAGATCATAACAGATAAAGCCGGTACAAGGCATATCCCCCAGCACAAAGGATGTAAGACGGTCCCCAGCACGAAACTTTTGATCTTCACCGGAATAGGAAAAGGGATGAATCTTGGCGTAGTCTGACAGGCAAATGCCCTGTTTATCAACAATCGTATAGTGATTCTCCGCCTTCTGCCCACAGTCCTTTGCCCAACCGAAACCAATCGCCACCTGGTATTGCCGGGCGAGGGCGCTTATTCTCTCAACCATTTTCTCATCTGCTTCTTTTGTCGCATCGACATTCATGGAAAATCCGGTAAAACACATCTCAGGCAAAAGCAAGAGCTCCGCTTTGTTTTCAGAAGCCGCTTTCAACTGCTCTTCCATCTTCGCCATGTTAGCCGCTTTATCTTCCCTTGCAATATGCATCTGATATAACGCAATCCTCATACAAAACCCACCTTCCCTTTACTGGCTTACTGAAATGCTGTTTGATTATTTATTACACTTGTGCAGTGAATAAAAAGTACATCCTGCTCATCAAACTCTACAAATTTACCAATCATAGCCTCGTTTAAATATCTTGCATCCAATATTGTTATTTTTGCATATCCTTCCACCAAAAGCGGCGCCAAACTACTGCCAAAGGAATCACGGAAAATTACCAATTCTTTATCTGTAGCTGCATTGGGATTATCAATGGTGATCACTGATAACGAACCTGACAAAAACATTTCGTACGGATCTCTTCCCACTGCCTTATCCAAGTCATACATAGATATTTCTTTGCCATTTTCATGATTTATGATTGTACAATCCGAGAAATTATCATGTTCTAAATATGTGATACTATCCGGCTCAATCGGCAGTGACACTGGATACACCTTTTTATGGTGTTTACTATGGACAGCTTGCATTGGCGATTGAGCCGGATAGTATCACATATTTAGAACA
>JAZRJO010000362.1:0-2543 GCA_045645825.1 Acetatifactor sp.
GTAAAGAATTAATATAACACAAACACAAAAGACTCCTTGAATTCTCAAGGAGTCTTTTAAGTAGCGAGAGGGGGATTCGAACCCTCGACACTACGGGTATGAACCGTATGCTCTAGCCAACTGAGCTATCTCGCCATATGAACCAACTTTCGTTGGAAATGGAACCTATAGGGCTCGAACCTATGACCCTCTGCTTGTAAGGCAGATGCTCTCCCAGCTGAGCTAAGATTCCATTTATCAGTCACTGTCGCAACCGACTTTGTTAGTATACTATGACTTTCTAATTTTGTCAACAATTTTTTTGAAAATTTTTCTACTAATTTTTCTACTAAAATTTGATTGCAAAGTAAAAGAATGTGATGTACAATAATAAGGCTCAAATTTGTAAGCAAAAACATCTGAAAGGATTTTGCATGAATATAGAGAACGATAAAGTTGAAACTAATAATACACCCGAGTTGGACCAACTTTTAGACAAGCGTATCCTCCGTGCCATCAAAGAAATGGGTTTCGAGAAGATGTCTCCCATTCAGGAGCAGGCAATCCCCGCATTGCTTGAGGGGAAAGACATTATAGGACAGGCCCAGACAGGCACCGGTAAGACTGCCGCATTTGGTATCCCGCTGATTCAAAAGATCGATCCGGACCTTCGCAAATTACAATCCGTGGTTTTGTGCCCCACAAGAGAGCTGGCTATCCAGGCCGCTAGTGAACTTCGCAAGCTCGCAAAATATATGCATAGCATCAAGATTCTTCCGGTTTACGGCGGGCAGGAGATCGGCCGCCAGATCAGTGGACTTAGGGGTGTGCAGATCATCGTAGGTACGCCCGGACGAGTGATGGATCATATGCGCAGGCATACGATCAAATTAGACCATGTAAATATGGTAGTTCTGGATGAAGCAGATGAGATGCTGAACATGGGATTTCGTGAGGATATGGAGCTGATTCTTGGACAAATCCCCGGAGAACATCAGACCGCACTGTTTTCAGCCACCATGCCCAAGCCCATTCTGGAGATCACCGGTAAGTTTCAAAAAGACGCCGAGCTTATCAAGGTGGCGGCAAAGGAGCTAACCATACCCCTTGTTTCTCAGGCTTATTACCGGGTGCGCAGCGAGGATAAGGATGCTGCCTGTGTCAGACTATTAGAGTATTATCAGCCCAAATTGTGTCTGATCTTCTGTAATACCAAGAAGAAGGTGGATGAACTCACGGAATGCTTAAAGCAACATGATTTTCAGGCAGAAGGACTGCACGGTGACATGGCCCAGGCCCAGAGAGATGTGGCAATGGGACGGTTTCGTAACGGCAGTACCAGCATTCTGATCGCGACCGATGTGGCAGCCAGGGGGATTGATGTGGATGATGTGGAAGCTGTGATCAATTATGATATTCCACAGGATATTGAGTATTATGTACACAGGATCGGCAGAACCGGACGGGCAGGCAGAACCGGGATGTCATTCACATTAGCGGAGGGGCGTGAAGTATTCCGTATTCGGGAGATCGAGCGGGTATGTCATACTCAGATTGAAGAGAAACGCTTGCCGGGTGCCGGTAAGGTCATGAAGGCTAAGGCTGAGAAACTGTTGGATCAGGTCTGGGAACTGAAGGACAGTGATGACATGGACTTGATGGAGAGGTTTCTGGAACGTAAGATGGAGAAAGAAGGCTGCGATGCCCTGAGCCTGGCAGCTGCATTATTAAAGTATCATGTAGGGGAAAAAGGTAGGGAGATTCCGGTAGACGAGCCGCCTGTGAAGAAGGGACCAAGACGGGCTGACCGCGACCTCAGAGAGGATGCAGGCAGACGTCGCCGAGAAGGTAATTATCAGAAGGATTCTGATAAGCACCGTGGAGAAAGCGGCCGCCGGGAACGAGGAGCAAGAGAAAGGAAAGCAAAGTATGAGAATCGGTATGGGTTACGACGTACACAGGCTGGTAGAAGGCCGAAAGCTGATCATGGGCGGGGTAGAAATTCCCTATGAGAAGGGTTTGTTGGGACATTCTGACGCGGATGTATTGCTGCACGCAATATCGGATGCTCTTTTAGGTGCCGCTGCGCTGGGAGATATCGGCAAGCATTTCCCGGACAGCGATCCTGCTTATAAAGGCATTTCTTCTATGATATTGCTTCAAAAGGTAGGGCAGCTGCTTATGGAAAAAGGGTTTCTGATCGAGAATATCGACGCAACGATCATAGCCCAGGCACCCAAGATGCGCCCCTATATAGACACCATGAGAGAAAATATTGCAAGTGTACTGGATATTCAGGTAGAACAGGTGAATGTGAAAGCTACCACTGAAGAGGGCTTAGGCTTTACCGGTTTGGGTGAGGGTATCTCATCTCAGGCTATCTGTATGCTTACCAGTCCTTATGATCTGACGGCTCAGCAGATCGCAGGAGGCTGTGAAGGCTGTCAGGGCTGCCATGCTGTGCGCTGAGCGTCACTCGCGGTAACAGTTCAGTCAAGGCTGATGAGCAGGCGACAAACACAACCCTGTGGCAGGCTGATGATTCCCCGGGGAGGGACGACCTG
>JAZRJO010000363.1:0-6269 GCA_045645825.1 Acetatifactor sp.
TTCCAGCCCTTTTGAGGCATGGACTGTCATCAGTGATACCCCTTCTCCTTCTTTCCGGGTGACCTTCTCTGCCGTCTCCTTTCTAAAAGCATCCTGATATTCCAACCACTTGCTATATTGGCCAAAATTCCCTGCCTCTGTACTCAAAAACTCAAGCAATTCCAGCCATTCATCCAGCTTCTTACTATCTGTCCCTGCCTTTTTACATAAATAAGCATCATATCCCATCCTGCGCCGCAGATATTGCACTCCCAGATAAGGACTTAAGGTTGCCATTCTTCTCAGCCCATCCTCCAGCTCTCCCAGCGCATAAAGATGCCTTGCCAACTCTTCCTTAGGCACATAGTTACGGTAATAAGCCCTGATCTGCTCAAAGGACACCATTTCTTGGGTAAGGACCTCCCTGTTGATCAGTCTATAGGGCTTATTCATAATGGTCAGAAACAGGCTCCTTCTGACATCTCCACAGGCAAACATAATATAGTTTCTAATATCTTTTGCAACAAAGTGGTCATATATACATTTTCCCTTTTCTTTCATCCGAAAAGGGATGCCTGCCCTTATCAGTACAGAAGCAAAGCTCTGCATTTGGGTATTGGTGCGAAATAACACTGCTGTGTGATTGAGTTCCTGAAAAGTACAAGCCTGAAATTGCTTTACGAAAAATTGGTACTGCAACGGCTTGTCGATAAAGCTTTCTATTGTGATACTTCTAGTAGCATTTTTGTTAACCTTTATGCCCGATCCCATTTTATCCGGCGCCGCCTTTAGCTTCTTGGAAAAACGCTCCTTATTTTCACTGATGACTTTTCCACTGGCCTCTACGATTTCATGAACACTGCGATAATTGATATCCAACAGGATCTTTTTACAATCAGGATAATCTGTCAAAAACTGTTTCATTAAAGCAGGATTGGATCCTCGAAAGCCGTAAATCGACTGGTCATCATCTCCCACCACAAACAGATTCCGATTCTTTCCTGCTAACAGCTTAATGATCTCATACTGCCTGGGATTAATGTCCTGAAATTCATCGATCAACAAATAAGTAAATTGATCCTGCCAACGCGTCAGAACATTCGCATCTTGCTCAAACATCCGTTGGCACTGATATAGCATATCATCAAAATCCATTCTGCCACTTTGGTTCCGCTTTTCCTCATATCTTGCCAACAATCGTTGAAAGCCTGCACGATAGGGTTCTTCCAGCATTTTGCCAGCACTCTCCTGATTACCGGTATTTTTATAATAGCTGATGGCAGCCAGACACCTGATGGCCTCTTCTTCCAATTGATCACTTCTATAAATATTTTGTCCAAGTTCTTTGATATAATCTATTAAAATGGGGATCATGTAACGTTTCTTGTCAGAATCCGTTAAGATAGCATCCGCTTGACGGTAGCCGGAGCTTTTGAGCATCTGATAAAAGATTGCATGGAAAGTTCCGAAATTCACCGGCTGTTCTACTGCCGTTGATCCATGGAACCGATTCTTCATATTCATGGCTGCATCTCTGGTAAAGGTTATGACCAGAATATTCCGGGGAGCCACCCCATAATGTTCGATCAGATAGGAGATTCGATTGGTGATCACAAAAGTCTTGCCGGAGCCGGGACCCGCCAATACCAGCATAGGTCCCTCTCCGTGCATCACAGCCTTTCGCTGCGCTTCATTTAAAGTCTCAGGCAGTCTCAAGCAGTGCAATACCTTTTCGGATTCGCTTTAAGCTCTCTTCCTTACCAAGAATCTCCATAATCTCTGTGGCACCTGCCGGTGTCATTTGCTTTCCGGATACGGCAGTTCTGATCGGCCACATCACATAACCATTTTTACAGCCCTTCTTCTCTACATATCCAAGAAGCGCCTGATACAACCCGTCATTGCTGTAATCTTCCTGCGCCTCCAGAATGGGCAGAACCTCTCTCAATACTTCCAGAGAAGTCTCTGTATTGGTCTTCATCTTCTTATGGGTATACATAGCCGGATCATACTCCACAAGCTCCTCAAAGAAATCAACCTGTGTTGCAATATCAGGGAACACCTCAATACGGGTCTTCACCATAGCAGCGATCTTTTTCAGATCAAAATCCTTAGTCAGGACAGCTTTCAGATAAGGCTCAGCCAGTTCATAAAAAACATCCAAATCCATAGCCTTCATATACTCACCGTTCATCCAGCGAAGCTTTACGATATCAAATACCGCCGGTGATTTACTGATCCTGCGATAATCAAACTCACTTATCAGCTCGTCCAGCGTAAAAATCTCCCTGTTGTCTTCCGGGCTCCAGCCAAGCAGTGCAATATAATTTACGATGGCTTCCGTCAGAAATCCCTGCTCCACCAGATCCTCAAAGGAAGAATGTCCACTTCTCTTAGAAAGCTTCTTGTGATTCTCATCTGTGATCAGTGGCAGATGCACATAAACCGGAACCTCCCAGCCAAATGCCTCATACAGTCTCACATACTTGGGCGAAGAGGACAAATACTCATTGCCCCTTACCACATGGGTAATGTTCATGGTATGATCATCCACTACATTGGCAAAATTGTAAGTAGGATACCCATCTGATTTGATCAGGATCATATCATCCAGCTCACTGTTATTCACTGTAATATCACCATACAGCTCATCATGGAAGGTAGTCGTTCCTTCCGAGGGATTGTTCTGACGAATGACAAAAGGCTTGCCGGCTGCCAGATTCGCTTCCACTTCTTCCTTGGAAAGCTTCAGACAATGCTTATCATAGATCATGATCTCCTTGCCTTCCACGATCTCGGTCTTTAAGCTGGCCAGTCTCTCCTTATCACAGAAGCAATAATAAGCTTCTCCCTTCTCCACCAGCTCTCTGGCATACTTCATATAGATGCCGGTCTTCATTCTCTCACTCTGCACATAAGGGCCAAAACCGCCGTCCTTATCCGGACCTTCATCATGGATCAGTCCCGTCTTCTCCATGGTACGGTAAATGATCTCCGTAGCACCTTCCACAAAACGCTCCTGATCCGTATCCTCTATACGAAGCATAAAATCTCCGCCTGCATGCTTCGCGATCAAAAATTCATACAATGCCGATCTCAGATTTCCTACATGCATACGACCGGTAGGACTGGGGGCATATCTTGTTCTAATCTTCATGGCAATCAAACCTCCTAAATTTCTCCAAAAATATACTGCATATATTGTATACGCTTTTCTCCAAAACTGCAATAGGCAATTCTATATGTGGAACATTTCTATATCGAGCTATCTGGCACTTTCTTCGAAGCAGAGTCCTTAAATCTCTGCAACTCTCTTGCTGCCTGATTGAGGGCAATATTGGTACCGGCTCCTGCGATACAGCCTCCCGGGCATGCCATGCCTTCTATCAGACATCCGTTCTTTTTGCCGGCTTTGGCAAGCAAGAGCATCTTTTTGCACTCAGCCAGACTTTCAGCATGTTCAATATGTACTTCAGTGCCGGGGTAATACTTCTTGATGCACTCTTCTATAGCGTTGGCCACACCTCCGGCCACACCGTAACCACGTCCTGCTCCGGTGGCGTCCTTCATTTCATCCATGGACTTGATCTCATCTAAGAGGACTCCTTTGGCTTCAAACATACCCGTCAGTTCTTCAAAGGTAATGACAAAATCCACATCAGACCGGATGCTCCTTCGGCTGGCTTCCAGCTTTTTGGAGGCACAGGGACCAATAAATACCACTGACGCATCCGGGTGTTCTGCCTTAATGATTCTGGCCGTTGCCACCATAGGCGTCAGCTCATTGCTGATCTTGTCAATGGTCTCCGGGAAAAGATGCTTCGCCATCACTGACCAGGAAGGACAACAGGATGTTAAAGCAAATGCCTGCTTTCCGCTGGCCACTTCTTTCACATAATGCTCTGCTTCTGCCATACAGCCAAGGTCTGCACCAATAGCAGTCTCATACACATCTGCAAAACCAAGCTCCTTTAAAGCAGTCTTAAACATATCCGGCGTTACCTTCGGTCCAAACTGTCCTACAAATGCCGGAGCCACCTGAGCGATGATCTTCCTACCGGACTGCATGGCGCGTATCAGCTGAAAAATCTGGGACTTGTCTGCAATGGCACCAAAAGGACAGCTCACCATACATTGTCCACAGGATACACACATATCATTATCGATGGCAGCCCTTCCCTTGGAATCACTCTTAATGGCATTGACACCGCAAGCCTTCTTACAAGGCCGCTCCTTATGACAAATGGCATCATAAGGACATACATCCTTACATTTGCCACATTTGATACATTTCTCCTGATCGATCACAGATTTACCGTTCACCATAGATATGGCACCTCTGGGGCATACCGCCTGACAAGGATGAGCCACACACCCCATGCAGGAATCCGTGATCTCATAACGATGCTCCGGGCAAGAATTACAGGCAGAAGGGATTACCTGCATCAGAGGAGGCTCATAATATTTTTCATCAATATTACTCTCCTCCAGCCCTTCCGTCAAATGGCTCGGTCTGTTACGATTCTCCGGACGAAGACTCATTCCCATAGCCAAACGGATCATCTCGCGCACGATTGCCCTGTCACGGTACACATACACACTATCCTGAAATTCAGATTCTTCATAATCTACAATTTTATAAGGCAAAGCCTCCATATCATCCTTCAGATTACCGGAGTGAAATGGAAGATTTGCTTCTTCTTTAAACACACGACGGCGTCTCTTTCTCACCGGTGTGTCAATTCCTCTCATATTACTCACAGGGAGAATCCCTCCTATATATCTCTTATTCTTTACCAGCTCTTAATAAATGTATTAATATAGTTATCCAGACACTTTTTGATAACTTCTACTGCTTCCTCGCGGTTCCCCTGTTCATTGACTGTTGTAGTCTTATGCTCAAGAGCTTTATAAATGGTAAAGAAATGCTCCATCTCCTGCACCACATGAGGAGGCAGCTCCGTAATGTCTTTATAACAGTTATAATATGGATCATCAAATGGTACTGCAATAATCTTCTCATCATCCTTACCATTATCCAACATCGTTATCACACCGATTGGATATGCTCTCACAAGGGTCATCGGCTGTATCGGTTCCGAACACAATAACAATACATCCAGCGGGTCACCGTCATCACCGTATGTTCTGGGAATAAAACCGTAGTTTGCAGGATAATGAGTGGAGGTATGTAAGATTCTATCCAGAATCAAAAAGCCGGTTTCCTTGTCCAATTCATACTTATTCTTAGTACCTTTGGAAATCTCAATAACACAAATAAAGTCAGTAGGTGTCACCCTCTGTGTACTCATACTGTGCCAAATACTTCCATTAATTTCTTTCATGCTTCCTCCATTCCGCCTTCCAAATGATTATACAACAGTAATCATCGGGCTTACTTATCCTCTTATTTATGTTTAACAACAATCATAACACATTTTTTCTATAAGAAAAAGCCCTATTTAAATTTTTAAATAAAATTATTTATCGATTTCACCACACAAAGCCGCCCCAATAATCAACACTGCTCCTATCAATCCAAGCCAGGTCATAGACTCATGCAGTATAAAGAAAGAAAATAATAACGCTGAAACCGGGTCAATATAGCTTAGCACTGCTATAGACTGCACCTTTAATTTATTCATACTTCCAAAATACAAAGCATAAGCAATTCCTGTGTGTATGATACCCACCACAAGAATCATTATAATCGCCCTTATATCCAAACTAGTATTTACTGAATTTTCTGTAAGAAGCAAATAAGGCACCATGACCACCGCAGCGGAAAACAACTGTATGATGGTTTTTGTATACGCATCTTCTACCTGCACCTTTTTATTAAGTATCACGATCGCTGCATAAACAAAAGCCGCACTGATCCCAAACCCAATACCTTTGGTATCAACCGACTGCATACCACCACTCTCTGCAATCCCGGATACAAATATCATACCTAACATTGCCACCACTGCACATATCAGCTTTTTGACTGTGATTTTTTCCCGAAAGATAAATGGTGATAACAATATTACAATCGTAGGCTGCATATAATAACATAATGTGGCTGTTGCCACCGTTGTATAGTTGTAAGCTTCAAATAAAAGCATCCAGTTTATACCGATCAGCATTCCTGAGGTTATCAAAATAAAAAGCTTCTTTTTTTCAATATGCTTTTCTGCTCTGTGCCCTGTTATCTTGGTAAAAACAATCAAAAATAAAACACCGATCAGACCTCTGGAAAAAGCCAAACTACCGGATGATAGCGGGATGTACCTTCTGAAAATACCAAT
>JAZRJO010000364.1:0-3680 GCA_045645825.1 Acetatifactor sp.
CTTGCCAGCTCCCCGGCAATCGCAGCACCTTCCACCGCAATTACTTCTTTAAACGTAGCCAGATCCTTCTCATCTACCACCAGCACAGCCTTGGTCTGCCTGGGGATGGCATTGTCAGCCAAGCCTCCCTGAAGCTCACAGATCCCTATCTTCATCTGCTGTGAGACAGCCCAAAGAATCCGGCCCATCAGCGTGTTAGAATTGCCTCTTTCCTTGTGAATCTCTGCACCGGAATGACCTCCCAGAAGCCCTTCCACACTTAAATTTACGATAACCCCCCGCATCGCGGCACGCTTCAGGGGCAGCACACACTCCACCCTTGCACCGCCTGCGCAGCTGGTCCAAAAGATTCCTTCCTCCTCCGAGTCCAGATTCAGCATCCTGTTAGCCTTCAGTCCGGACAGATCGATGGCCTTGGCACCATTCAGCCCCACCTCTTCATCCACCGTGATCACCACTTCCAATCTGGGATGTGGAATATCCTCAGCATCCAAAAGTGCCAGCCCATAAGCCACCGCAATTGCGTCATCACCGCCCAGGCTGGTCCCTATGGCATAAATCTTGTCACCATCTATAGCAAGCTTAAGCCCCTGGGTCTTCATATCAATATCACAATCCGGCTTCTTCACCGCCACCATATCCATATGCCCCTGCAGAATCATAGCCGGCTGATCTTCGTACCCTTTAGTTGCCTCTTTTATAATAATTACATTCTTTACTTCATCCTGCTCATAATACAAATTCCTCTGCTTGGCAAACTCCACCAGATAATCACTGATCCGGTCCACATTTCCTGATCCGCGAGGGATCTTGCAGATTTCTTCAAAAAAATAAAATACATTCTTCGGTTCTAAATTTGATAACACGCCCATCTTTATAACTCCTTATCCCGGTTAGCACCGGTACTTTGATCCGTTATTGGTAATATCAACGATAATTTATAAAAAACCCGCAAATCTGATGACTTGCGAGCCCTTAAGAAGCAGATAACGGGAATCGAACCCGCCTTTCCAGCTTGGGAAGCTAGCGTTCTACCGATGAACCATATCTGCATGTTACTTTCAGCAATTACTTCTCATAGCAAAACATATTATAGCACGTGATTGAACGCCTGTAAAGATAAAATTTCCCCAAAACTTTTACTTTATTCTTACTTTATTCTTTCTTTTTTATAAAAAACCCCGGAAACTTTACATTTCCGAGGTTTATCTTTTGTATTAAGCCAGTTTGGATTTTGCCAGCTCTGCCAATGTTGCAAATCCTTCTGCATCATTTACAGCCATCTCAGCCAGCATCTTTCTGTTCATCTCTACGCCTGCAAGCTTCAGACCATACATGAACTTGCTGTAGGACAGACCGTTCAGTCTTGCTGCAGCGTTGATACGTGCGATCCACAGCTGTCTGAACTGACGCTTTCTCTCTTTTCTTCCTGCATAAGAGCTGGTCAGTGCTCTCATAACAGACTGCTTAGCTACTCTGTACTGCTTGCTTCTGGCTCCTCTGTAGCCTTTAGCCAGCTTTAATACTCTATTGTGTTTCTTCTTAGCGTTTAAACCGCCTTTAATTCTTGCCATTGTCTATCTCCTCCTTACCCGAATTATAAATACGGTAAAATCTTCTTCATATTCTTTACATTGGTTGCATCTGTGATTGCAGCTTTTCTAAGATTACGTTTTCTCTTAGTAGATTTCTTGGTTAAGATATGGCTCTTATAAGCTTTGCTTCTCTTTAATTTACCGGTTCCGGTTACTTTAAAGCGTTTTGCAGCTGCTCTGCTTGTCTTCATTTTGGGCATGATTTATTCCTCCTAAACTTATCCTTGATCTATTTTAACTGTACGGGTTAGCGTTTTTCAGTTAAAAACATCGTCATACTTCTGCCTTCCACCTTAGGTGCTTTCTCAATGACTGCCACATCGACAAGTGCCTGTGCAAAATCATCAAGAATATGCTTACTGGTGTTCATATGTGCCATCTCACGACCACGGAAACGCAGTGTTACTTTCACTCTGTCACCCTTGGTTATGAACTTTCTTGCAGCACTGATCTTGGTATTCAGATCGTTGGTATCAATATTGGGAGACAGGCGAATCTCCTTAATCTCAATAACCTTCTGCTTCTTCTTGGCTTCCTTCTCTTTTCTGGTCTGCTCATACTTGAACTTACCATAGTCCACGATCTTGCATACGGGCGGTTTCGCATTAGGCGCGATCTTCACCAGATCCAAACCTGCCTCATCTGCCAGCTTCTGCGCATCTTTAGCGGACATAATTCCCAGCTGTTGACCCTCTTCCCCAATCAGGCGAACTTCTTTGTCCCTGATCTGTTCGTTAATCATTAATTCGCTAATGGTTTTGCACCTCCATAAGAAAATAAAAAAGTGGATAGCATAACTATCCACTTGTTCCCTTCGCACATACAGAATACGACCGTGTCTGTCTAACTGTAGTAACATCATGAACGCTTACAAGCCCAATTGCCGTAAGGTGAGAGTGGATACTCTGCTTGGTTGTCACATGTTTATCACACGCCTTATTACTATAACACATTGCGAAGGTATTTGTCAAATACTTTTTATTATTTTTTAGAAATTATTTCTCTTTAAAAGTTGCGCATGCAGTCTCACGACTTTCAGCTGCACTGCTGCCCTGGATATCTACATGATCTGCTACACACTTATAATTACTGTTATACACACATTTTACCGCTTCACAATCGATG
This sequence comes from Acetatifactor sp., assembly GCA_045645825.1. Lineage (GTDB taxonomy): Bacteria > Bacillota > Clostridia > Lachnospirales > Lachnospiraceae > Acetatifactor. The sequence continues at coordinate 2,721 of JAZRJO010000364.1, forward strand.
CTTATGGTTTTGCTGGGATGGTCCAGAGAGCTGGTATAAGCATCCTGCCCTTCTCTTCTCTGAGCAAAGCTTTCACAGCAGGTATCGTCCACCTCTTCTGCATGCTTACCGCCTACCATAATATCGCCCTTACTACAAAGTTTTTCCTTGTTATAGGTACAATTTACTGCTGTACATTTTAATTCTGCCATATTTTCCTCCATTTCCGCCCAAGGCTCTTAACTGATATACAGGCTTTCACAACACCCGCACAAGTATTATTCCCCATTATTCCAAAATTATGTTTTGAATTATGTCCATTTTTTTTTTGTAATCTCATTCCTATTATGTAAAAAATGTGGTATAATGTTCGTACAGGGCAGAGCCAAATGACTAAGAAAGCAACCGCCGAGCTAGCTCGAGTGGTTACTTTCTTAGTCATTTGGCGAGCGAAGCGACCGAGGAAATGCGTAGCATTTGCGAGGCTCTGCCCGTTACTTGCATATACTTGAATTCAATTTTTTAAGAGGAAATAACATGAAACAAGGATTTGACAACGAGAAATACCTGAAAACACAGTCTGAACATATCAAGGAACGCATTGCCCAATTTGACAACAAGCTCTATCTGGAATTCGGCGGCAAGCTCTTCGACGACTTCCACGCTTCCAGAGTCCTGCCCGGCTTCGCCGCAGACAGCAAGCTTCAGATGCTGATGCAGCTGGCCCCTCAGGCCGAGATCGTCATGGTAGTCAGCGCCGCAGATATCGAGAAGAATAAAGTACGTGCCGATCTAGGTATCACCTATGACAATGATGTAATCCGCCTAATGGATGAATTCCGGTCTGGTCGGCTATATGTGGGCAGTGTGGTACTGACCAAGTTTACCGGTCAGCACAATGCCACATTATACAAGAAGCGCCTTGAAAATCTGGGCATCAAAGTATATCAACATTATTTGATCCCCGGTTATCCCACCAAC
>JAZRJO010000365.1:0-2279 GCA_045645825.1 Acetatifactor sp.
ATTCCCCAGGCAGTGAAGAATATCCTTCCCACCCTGGGCAATGAGTTCATTACACTGGTCAAAGAGACTTCCGTTGTCAGCTTTGTAGGAACAGCTGACCTTTATCTGGCCTTTAACCTGATTGGTTCAAACAGCTATGAATTTATGGTTCCTTATCTTGTAATGGCAATCATATATATCCTACTGGTACTGATCATCAGTCTCGGTATCAAAATCATGGAAAGGAGCCTGCGGAAAAGTGATAGACGTAATTAATCTCCAGAAAAGCTTCGGCGACGTACAGGTCTTAAAAGGCATTGATGTACAGATTGACAAAGGCGATATCATGTGCATCATCGGTCCTTCAGGTTCCGGCAAAAGTACCTTCCTGCGCTGTTTAAACTGCATGGAAGATCCTACCGGCGGACAGATTATCTTTCACGGTGTTGATATTACTGATTTCAAGGTGGATATCAATGTCCACAGAAGAAAAATGGGCATGGTATTCCAGCACTTCAATCTGTTTAACAACAAAACAGTTATCCAGAACATTATGCTGGCTCCGGTATTTGTTCAATGCCAGGACTTAAAGAACGCCAAGCGCACCAACGCCCGGATTACCTTTTTAAACCTCTTCAAAAAAGCTGACAAGAAGCAAAGTCTTGTACCTATAACCACCAGCAAGGCCCAGATCAAGAAAGAAGCACACCAAAATGCTCTTTCTCTCTTAAGGAGAATCGGATTGGAGGATAAAGCAGACGTCTATCCCTCCACCCTCTCCGGCGGACAGAAGCAGCGCGTGGCTATCATCCGTGCTCTGGCAATGAATCCGGAAGTCATCTTGTTTGATGAACCCACCAGCGCATTAGACCCGGAAATGGTCGGTGAAGTTCTGGATCTGATGAAGGCTCTGGCAAAAGAGGGCATGACTATGATCATCGTCACCCACGAGATGGGCTTTGCCCGTGAGGTTGCCAATAGCGTACTCTTCATTGATGAAGGACAGATTCTGGAAAGTGGTTCACCTGCGGAATTCTTTGGCAACCCTAAGAATCCCCGATTAAAGGAGTTCTTGTCTAAGGTGCTGTAAGCAATGATATAAACCTTGTATATAAAGGTCTTCTATGTACCCTGATGCATGGAAGACCTTTTATTTTGTTATACAGCCGTTAAGACTCTGTCCACATTAAAGACACTCTATCAAAGAAAAAACCACACTGTAGCCGCTATGTACGGCACAAGTGCCACCGGCTTCTTCAGATTCCCTTTCTTGTTGATGTTACGTCTGATCCCCTGTACAACTAAAAGCACCACAAATACAGCAGCCATATGTAACAAATACGTGCTAAGTCCTTTCCCAAATCTGCTTTCATAAACAGCACATACCAGAAACACCAGTCCATCACCTGCCCCATACATTCGCATAAATATTCCTATCTGAATGACTGCAAAGATCGCCAATGAGATGATTTTTTCTCCGGAAGGAGAAATCACAATAAAAATCACTCCGGTAGGCACTGCCAGAATATGCAGAAAATCATACACCTCATAAGTCTGATCATCCTGTATGGCAGCCACCAGAAGATAGGCAGCCAATACACCGCATGCAAGCTGCCCATACCATCCCCAATGCCTTAAAAACATCTCAATCCAGCCCCCAACAGCAGCTGAATAAAATAAGATTTTCTTATAAACAGCTGAATCTAACATAAGTTCCGTGTTAAAATCTTCTCTCATAATCCAACGAAGACACCAATCCGCTAACATACCAATTTCCAGACAAATGCTTCCTGCCAACATCCTTTCCTTCTCCTAATTTTCCTTCTCTTTTTATTTTCCCTCAGCGAAGTCTCGTGCGTAAATCATCCAATATACTTACGTCCTCTCCCAATGTCCAGATGATTGGTGCTTTGCTTATCACCTTGCCATCTTTCCATGCCTTTACGGTTATCTCCCATTCTCCCTGTGGTGTCCGAAAAGGTATCATAAATGTATATTGCTCCTCATGTCGGTTTACCATCCCATCATACACAAACACCGTATTTAACTGTGCATCTAAAGCACTCATCTCTTCCGGGAAGATTACTTCAACTTTGTCCGGATAACCATACGTTATAATATTTAAGGCACCACTTTCTCCGCAACGAAACACCGGCTTATGTGGCTCCAAGATACGTTCCACATAGGCAGACAATGCCAAGCGCTCACTTACACAACTGACAATTTGTTCATTCCCTACGTGGTCTGTGGCATAAAATTCTGTTATAAAATCACCTTGAAAAAGTTCATCGTTGGTATCA
>JAZRJO010000366.1:0-1813 GCA_045645825.1 Acetatifactor sp.
GGCCGCCTTTCCACTCCGCTTCACTGGTCACATAATTGCCCCGCCCGACGATGGTATACAGATACCCATCCTGCTCCAACTGAGCATATGCCCTTTGAATGGTATTAGGATTCACAGACAGTTCCATGGCAAGGGAACGGACGGAAGGCATCTTCGTGTTGGATTCCAGAGCCCCGCAGATGATCAGCTTCTCCAGCTTTCCCACAATCTGCTCATAAATCGGCCGCTTATCCCGATAATCCAATGCAATCATGAAACCTCTCCTTTCCACCTATGTTACTAAGTGTACTAATTATCTTAGTACACTTAGTAACTTTAATATACTACATAAAAACTAAAATGTCAATAAGCCAACCTAAAATTTAACTATAAAACCAAACTGAAACATGCCGGTCACCAAGCCCCGCCTGCAACAGAAACCAGCATCGCCGCCCTCCCGGCTCAAAATTGTCTGCTTGCAGGCGGGGCGGCTCCCCACAGACAGCCCCTCAATTCTCGCTTTCCAGCATTCGATACCCTATTCCTATTTCGGTAAACACGTAAGTAGGCTGTGCCGGATTTTTCTCAATCTTGCGTCTTATGTTTGCCATATTCACCCGCAAAATCTGGTTATTATTATCTATGTAAGGCCCCCAGATGGCGTTCATGATATAACCGTAGGTCAGTACCCGCCCGGAATTCTCCGCAAGCAGGGTCAGCAGCTGAAATTCAATCTGGGTCAGATGAATCTCCCGGCCTTCCAGAGTGATCAGCCGTTTTTCGAAGTCAATCACCAGATCCTTAGCCTTGTAGATTCTGGCATGGGTATTGGGTCTGCTGTGGCGCAGAGCAGTGCGGATCCTGGCCATGAGCTCAGAGGTGCCAAAGGGTTTAGTGATGTAATCGTCAGCACCGGCATCCAGCGCATTGACTTTTTCCTGTTCCTTAGTGCGGGCGGAAACCACGATGACCGGATTAGAAGTCCAGGTACGCAGTCTGGCAAGAACATCCAGCCCGTCCATATCAGGAAGCCCCAGATCCAATAAGATCACATCAGGACACAGGGAGGCTGTCAGGCTTAGGCCCTCTTTACCGGTTCCGGCAGTGGAAACCCGATAATTGCCGGCTTCTAAGGAGGTGGTAATAAAGTTGCAGATGCTTTTATCGTCTTCAATCAGTAAAATATTAATTTTGGGAGTCATAAGATACCTCTTTTCTTGTGTTATAGTGATTGCTTGGGCAGGGTAAAAATAAACTCTGCACCGGCTTTGTGATTGTGCCCTGTCAGGGATCCGTGATGAGCTGTTATAATGGTTTTACAAATGGAAAGACCGATTCCCATTCCTTTATGTCCATCAGCAGTCTGGGAAGGTGTGTAGGAAGAACCATTGAACAGATCCTCCGGATGGTTGGTAGAAATGCCCTTGCCATAATCTTTTATGGAAAAGGAAACAATCGTTCCCAAATCTTTTACAGTCAGTTCAATGGGGGCTTTGCTGCCGGAGTGTACCACAGCATTTTCCAATAGGTTAATAATGACTTGTTCTATCAGAATGGCATCCATAGGTAGGAGTAGGAATTCTTCCGGTACGGTAGCCTGAATGTCTGTGCCGGGGTAACGTTTATGTAGCTTTTGCAAGGCTTCTGCGATCACTTCTTCTACAGGTTCCACTGAGGTATTGATAGAGAGGTTGTCGCCTTTGATTCTGGTGACTGCCAACAGGTTTTCAACCATATTGAGTAGCCAGTTGGAATCGTTGTAAATGTTGGTTACAATTTCTTTTTTTTCTATTTCCGAAAGCAGGTCGGTATTTTCAAGGTACAGAGAACTGTT
>JAZRJO010000367.1:0-6109 GCA_045645825.1 Acetatifactor sp.
GGCAGGATTCTATATCCAGTCTGCACCCGCAAGCTATCCTTGGAAAGCCAAAGGTGTGCTGGTTGTAGGAAAGAAGGATGCCATTGAGCTGCAGATCCGAGGAGATCAGGATACAACCCTGACAAAGGAAGGTGAGTATCTGAAACCCGGTGAGGAGCATGATGTAGTCTTCGGAATGTATGCTGTGCATGAAACCGATGTAAAGATCGTTCTGAGCATTGACGGAGAGGAACTGTTCAATGAGGTAGTAACAGACAGCACTCTTGTATCCTCAGAAAATTATTTCGGAATCCTTGCAACCAAGGGCGGAAGCAGTGTTACTCTGGGAACTTTTGAAGAATCTACTGTTTCCGGCGGAGATGCTCCTGTAGAGGAGTTGCTGTTACATCATGGTTTAGAGGATGCAAGTGGCCTTAAAGCTTCTTTCGGAGATGTTATTACTATAACAAACGAAAAGGCATATGCGGGACAGTACAGCTACAAAGTGGATGAAGAAAAAGACTGGGTTACGTATAGTATTAAGTCCTCAAAAAACATAATAACCCTAATGTTTTATGATAATATGGCAACCTCTGCGACGACGTTTGCTACTGTAAGCAATAGATTATTTTTAGGTGTTCGTACCGGTACCAGCAAAGATTGCTATGTGATAAGAGATACAAAAAATACACCCAACTCTAAGAATACAGCAACCAGTGTTCCCAGATCTGAGGGGTGGCATGAATTGAAATGGGATTTTAGTGATGGTGTGTCTTGTGTAATGTATATTGATGGTATACAGGTAGGTGTAGCTAATGCCGCTAGTTATAGCTCTGTAGCATTTGGTAATCAGTGGGGTGGCAGTATCACCAATATGTATTTTGATGAACTGAAAATCACAATGCCTGTAGAGTAATAATTAAAATATCTGATACATCTTGGCTTTGCAGGGAAACTTGCAAAGCCAAGATGTAAAAAAGGCTTTTTAGTATGAAGAAGGACCGGATTGGAGAAAAAATGCAAGAATTAGAGTATGAAGAACTTACAAGAAGTATGAATATAAGTGAGAGTCAACCGGATATTATTATTTGGGGAGGAACTATTGTAGATGGCAGCGGTAGTGCGCCATATATTGCTGATTTGGCTGTAAAAGGAGACAAAATTGTATATATAGGGAAATTGGAAGGCGTTACCGCACCATTAGAAATTGATGCACAGGGTAAATATGTTACTCCTGGATTTATCGATTCGCACACACATTCAGATCAGACAATCTGGGGAAATCCGGAGTGTCACAGTTCTGTGCGTCAAGGCGTGACAACAGAAATTGTAGGTAATTGTGGTTTAATGGGTAAGACCAAGATGCAAGGTGTTCCTTTCGATAAAAAGGGTGATGGTATTGACTGTATCTATAATTTGCCGGGACCGGTTTACACCAAAGGAGCTATTGCGGCCACATTAGATAAAATGGATCAGATGGGTGCATCGATCAATACGGCATGGTTTTGTGGGCATAATGGTCTGCGTATCATGGCTGGTCTTAATACACCTGATTATACTGAGGAACAGTTTCAACAGATGGACGAAATGCTTCGTGAAGCATTAGATGCAGGTTTTATAGGTTTGTCTACCGGTCTGGAGTTTATACCGGGCAATGTGTCACGCCCTGAAGAGGTCGAACGGCTGGTCAGCATCGTTGCAGAATATGATGCAAATTATTCTTCTCATATGAGAGATGAGGGTACTTATATTCAGGAAGCAGTAGATGAATTTTTGAATGTGGTACGTAAGACAGGAGTTCGCGGTACCATATCTCATCTGAATGTAAAGTATGATAATGGGGTGCCCAACGAGTATCTTCAAAAGGTAATGAATAAGGTGAAAGAAGCTCGTATCATGGAACATCTGGAAGTATATACGGATATGTTGTCTACTTGCTTTGCACCGGGTGCAGTAGAAGCGTTATTGCCTCCCTGGCTATATGAAAACGGTTGGGAGGAAGCGCGTGAGACTTTGGCAGATCCATTAGGGCGTCAGCGTGTCAAGGAGGATTTTTGCCGTTATTGGCGTTTTCTTTCGGCAGGGCAGTGGGATAGACTTCTTTCTCTGCGTGTATCCTACATGCCGGAGATAACAGGAAGGCCATTTCAAGAACTTGTGAAAGAATCCGGAAAGGATCCCTTTGACTTCTTGTTAGATGTCATACAGGCGGCACCTACAGCACAAGAACTTTCTAAGCTGGGCATGCAGGGAATTGTATTTAATGAACAGACACTCATTGACAGTGTAATAACGGATCCAATCTATATGTGGATGTCAGATGCTTTTGTAACGGTAGAAGAGGGACCTTTGTTCATGAATACCTGTAACATACAGAATTATATGACTATGACATACTTCTTTACCAGATATGTGAGGGATTTAGGCGTAATTTCTATCGAAAAGGCTTTGGAAAAGGTTTCTTCTATCCCGGCCAGACATTTTCGCCTGGAAGGAAGAGGTATGCTGGCAGTAGGGAATTATGCAGATATTAATGTTTTTGATATAAATGAATTAAAGGTGAATGCTACGTTTGAACAGGTAAATCGTTACAGCTCTGGTATGGATTATGTAATTGTGAACGGCATACCTGTGATTGAAAAAGGTATGCATACAGGAGCACGTGCCGGACGTGTACTGAGACATAAAAGATAGAAGGAGAAACCCGACTATGAAAAATAGAAATAAAAGCAAGGAAACACTTTTTAGTGAAGTACCGGGTGAGTCTGCAGATTTGCTGTGTGCACTGCGGCTGAAGCAGACACAGGGTGTAAAAAGGAGGTAGTGTATGTACGATCTGCTAATCAAAAACGGAAAAATAATCGACGGGACCGGAAGCCCTTCCTATCTGGCAGATGTAGCCATAAAGAATGGAAAGATTGCCTGTATCGCCAAAGGTCTGGAAGGGGCCAAGAAAGAGATTGACGCAACCGGTCTGGTAGTAACCCCAGGGTTTATTGATTCCCACAGCCATTCAGATACAGCGGTGTTCCTACAACCTGACCAGACAGAAAAGATTGAGCAGGGAATTACAACATCCATTGCCGGACAGTGCGGAGAATCTCTGGCCCCCAACAGCCAAAATACCATGGGGACTTTTCTGGATGATGCCAAAAACGTACCCCAGGGGGCGAATGTGGCAATTTTTGTAGGTCACAATGCCCTGAGACGAGCAGTCATGGGAATGGAAAAACGAGCTCCTTTAGAGGAAGAGCTGGAAAAAATGAAGGCACTTTTACGTGAGGGGCTTGAGCATGGTGCCATGGGAATTTCCTTTGGCCTGATTTATCCGCCGGGCTGTTATGCAGATACGCAGGAGGTGATTGCCCTTGCAAAAGTGGCAGGAGCGTACCATGCCCTGGTGGCAGCCCACATAAGAGATGAAAACCATTTTGTAGTAAGAGCAGCAGAAGAATTCATTCAGGTGGTCAGAGAGTCTGGTGCCAGGGGGATCCTTTCTCATCATAAATCCACCATCAAAGAAAACTGGGGGAAGGTGAACCATACCCTCAGAATGATAGATGAGGCGAATCGGGAGGGCGTGGAAGTATATTGTGATGTGTATCCCTACACGGCATCCAACACATCCCTTGCGGTCACCTTTATATCCAAGGAGTTTCATTCTCCCAGTGGAACGGATTACAGAAAGCTTTTGTCAGATCCCGAGACTCGAAAGAAAATCAAAGAAAAAGAGATAGAAAAGCGGGGAAATGATGACCTTGGCTGGGTACAGATCATTGGCTGTAAGGGCTATCCGGAATATGAGGGAATGAGAGTATCAGAGATAGCCAAGGTACACGGAAAAGATGCCTTTGAGACGGTATACGATATGATAGAAAAGAGCGGAGACTGTAATGCCTGCTATTTTACCATGTGTGAGGAGGATGTGGAAACGGTACTGAGACATCCGAGAGCCATGGTATGTACCGATTCTGATGTGGTGATAAAACAGACCATATATCATCCCCGCCTTCGCGGCAGTTTCCCCAGAGTGCTGGGACGTTACGTGAGAGAACGAGGAGTGACCACCCTTCCGGAAATGATCCGGAAGATGACCTCCATGCCTGCGGCAGTGTATGGATTAAGAGGAAAAGGACTGATCTGGGAAGGGTTTGACGCGGATATCTGTATTTTTGATCAAGAGAAGATCATTGACCGGGCGGATTTTATCCAGTGTCATGCTCGTGCGGAAGGATTAAATTATGTGATCCTCGGCGGAGAAGTGGTGGTGGAAGATGCAGTATTTAACGGAAAACGGATGGGAAAGGTGATTTTGCGATAAGTAGATTGCCAATAGATGTTAGGATTCCCATTTTTTTAAAACAAACAAAAATTTCCTGTTGTAAAATGACCCAATATTAGCTATAATATAATTAACCTGAGGTGTACGACAACTCCTGTTTATTTTGAACCTACATCTACTTTAAACGGGATTCCTATATTGCCAAGTGGCTGTCAAGCCCTCACTCAAAAGAGGATTGGAAGGGAAGGCAAAAGCTTTGGTTGCGGATTTTACCCACCTGGCATACGCTAGGAGTCAAAAGGCAGGAACCGGCATCTTGGGGGTAATGAGTGCAGATAAAGCATCATGCAAAGTACAAAAGATAAGGGGAGCAGTCCTTCGGGACTGCTCTTTGGTGTATTGTAAAGGAAACAGAATGGGAGTGTATATGAGAAGATTAGGGGATTTTATGAATAAATCACAGCGGATGCAGATGAAGGCTTTTGTTTGTATTTGTGGTATTGTGTTTTTGTTGTTGGTGTTCTTTTCTGGGTTATTGTTTGCGTTTATTGGGCGGGAACCGGTGCGTGTGCCTGTGGTACGGGAGGTTGTGAATGTATGGATCATGGAAGTGGATGAGACGGGAATTCGTGTTTTTGAAGAGGGGCAGGTGCGTACATATGGGTTTGCAGAAGGTGTGGTGATACCGGTTGAACATCGGGAGCAGGTGGCAGATGTGACACTTGTGGATGAACTGGTGTCACAGGTTGTGTGTAAGACGCAAAAAGTTAATGGCAAGGTATTGGCTGTGAATGCAGAAGGAGTGGAGATTGAGGGCATCGGTTATCTGCCTTTTACAGAGGATTATAGTGGATATCGTTTGTATGATATTTTAACCATGTGCAGACCGCAGGATGTTGTGATAGGTTATGATTTCGCGGATTTCGTGGTGGAGAACGGTGAGATATGTAGTATTTTGCTGGTGAAGGAAGCGGTGATGGAGTATATAAGGGTGCTGATAAAGACGGGGGATTATAAGACGCTTTTGCATGAGGCGGTTACTTTTACCTGTGATACGGATTTTACAGTGGAATACGGTGATTATGGACAGCGGGTACAGGAGATACATAAGGCCGGAGAAGTGTGCAGTATTAGTATGGACAGTATGGCAGTGTCAGTTGGCAGAGTGCGTATCGTACCGGAGGTGTTGACCGGGAAAGTCATTTTACAGAATGTCAGCAGAAACCAGGGAACGCCGTCGTACAGAGGAACGATTGAAATTGCAAAGATGCAGGACGGACTGGCAGTGGTTAATGAGGTGCTTTTAGAGGAATATTTGTATAGTGTGGTGCCCAGTGAGATGCCTGCTTCTTATCCGAAGGAAGCGTTGAAGGCCCAAGCGATCTGTGCCAGGACCTATGCTTACAGGCATATGCTTCATGCAGGGTTAGCGCAGTACGGCGCACATGTGGATGATAGTACAGGGTATCAGGTGTATAATAATATTGCGGAGCAGGAGGCGACGACTACTTCGGTCAAGGAGACCTTTGGTCAGGTGTTGTTTGCAGAGGATGGTGTTCCGGCTCAGACGTATTATTATTCTACGTCCTGCGGTATCGGCAGCGATGGGGATGTCTGGAATACGGAAACCGGGGATAGTCCCACTTATCTGAGTCCACAGCCTATCTCACGTTTGTCCCAGAGCATGGATAGGGATGACGCGTTGGCACAGGTGCTTATGGATGAGGATAATTTTGCAGAATTTATCCATTCTAAGAATGGGGCGGATTATGAAGTAGGGGAACCCTGGTATCGTTGGAGCTATACGGTGACTGATGCGGATGTAGATAAAATCAGGGATAGGTTGAT
>JAZRJO010000368.1:0-3142 GCA_045645825.1 Acetatifactor sp.
CAAGTCATATTGGTAGCAATACCCGTACCATCCTTACCAACGCTGACCACAAATACACCGGTACGATCAGGCCAGATGGCAGACAAGCGATTTGCACCGCCGGCGCCACCACTACTGCCAGTTGCAGTCAACTCGCTGTACATAGCATCGTAGGTTACCAGCACAATGACAGTACCCTCGTTCTTGGCAGTCAACATTGCCATTGCAGAATTGTTGGCATTGGGCTCGATGGTTACAACATCTTCACCCTCAAGGATGATAATCTCGTAGCTGAAATCGGGCAGTGCAATCATAGCGTTGGTGAAGCTTTCAATTGCCTGCCAGTTACGGAAGGAATTGAGTTGCTTGGTATCGCCCACATTCAGGTTGATATAACCGCTGGAGTTGATATTCAAATAAATATCACCAAGGTCTAAAGCATACTTTTCAAAATTACGATAAACAGTGTCGGAATCAAAATCACCGTTATCATTCATAAAAAGCATTTCCTCAGTGACGGTAATCGTCTTTCCGTCCGCCTTGGAAGACTCATAATCCCAATAGGTAACTGCATCAGGATCATTGGGACGCTGCACACGAATAAATGCATTGGTACCAAGAGGAGTAAATTTATAGGTAACGGTGTCGCCTTCGGTAACCACACTGATCGGAGCAGAGAAATGATAACCAAAGGAGCCATTCAATGTACCTGCAGAAACAACGGACCCAGCCGGCGCAATCACAGTAAAATGCTTCTGCACCAGGTTAATTATTCTTTCACCATTAACAGGCTCATACGCTGTAAGTGCACCCCCATTGAATCCGCTGACACTGGACGTTGCATTCACGTCATAGGCAATGCCACTTAGCAACAGGAAGCTATTGGAACTACCCACAGCTGCTACATTACCGTATTTAACAGTCACTGTTGCACCGGTATCGGCAGTCTCACCTGCCATAACCTTAAAGTCAGTCTTTACCAGAGATAACTGGCTATTTGCGGAAACGGCACAACTCATACCCATACCACCGGCACGCCAGGAAATGTAAGAAACATTGCCGGGAACGTCCACGGTATAAACATTATTGGTGGCTGTGGCTGTCAATGGATTGCCTACTGCACCGGCCTCATCGGATACATAAAACTCAGGCACAAGGCCTTCCGGGACATTTATCTGCACTCTGTAGGTCTCTTTGGAGTCCTCCACAGTCAGATTGACAGTATAGACCTGCTCGGAATAACCCTTACTATCGAAAGCCCGGATAGAAAGGTCATACTCGCCGGACAAATCGTTGCTGTATGTAAATTGCGCTTCACAGTCAGTCCAGGCCCCGTCATCCACCTTATACTGATAGGTCAGGCTGTCGCCGTCTGCATCGGTAAAAAGCGCAGAAAGATCCAGTTCGTAATTTTTGCCCGCTTCTACACTGGCTGAAGCAGAGGAACCGCCTGAGAGTACCGGCAGCTCATTAACCATAGCGAATCTGAGGGTCCAGGTCTCATAATTATTATTCCGCATATCGGGCGTCACGTTATAGTAATAGAATGTAAAGCTTGCGGCACCGGCACTGAGCGTAATATTCTTTTCGGTAAACTTATTACTAACTGCTTTTCCGGAAGAAGTACCGGAAACTCCAGTCTTAGTAGTAATAAAAGGAACATCGCCGTTCTGAGTCAGATTGAAGCATGCCTTTACCGTACCACTCACAGAATAGTCCTTCGGTAAAACCGCATGAATCGTCGTCCCCTCAAGGGCAACCGAAACACCATCGATCTCATTTCCATCACCATCGTAGAACTGCACATAGTTCATGCTGCCATTTGAGGATTCCTTACCAATCCAGATGCCGCTTTCAATGGCGGTAACGTTCACCGTAACAGTCACATAGTCCGGGCATTCACCAACCACATTGGAAGCTGCAAAAGTCAGCGTATGCTCTCCATTCTCATAGGATAAAAATGTGTATGTTCTACCTTCTAAAACAGTCTTATTCTCACCCTCCACCAAGTAATAATCAGATGCCTTATCAAAATATTGGCTTACATCCAATTCCAGAGAAACGCCGGCATAGGTAGAAGTTGAAGCAGCCTCCTGCAACCGAACAGGAACTTCAAGGGGAATCTCTTCACACTCAAAAACCACCTTATATGTTGCCGTACCTCGGGAGAGTCTACCATTATATTTAGCATCCAACGTTTGGGACACTTCACCGGTTCCACCGCTGAGTGTCAAACTGGCGGTAATTCCCGTCACCGTAAATTTATTTGTAGAGGTATTGAAAGTAGTGCTGATTTCCGCATCTTGCGCGGTATCACTGCCCAGCACCACATAAATAGTCAGTCCATCTTCATAGGCTTTCTTTACAACTGCACCGTTAACTGTTACAGATACCGCTTTTCCATAGTAGCTGCTAACCGACCCAATCGTCTTGTCAGTAATGTCAATCACATTGTTGTCATCCACCGGAATCTCATTGCCGGCGATACGCATTTTCCGGTCATTAATATCATTCCCTGACACCGTTTCCGCCGCATAGGCGGGAACTGCCGTGAAAACCATCAAAAAGCACAAAAACCATGACATAATTTTTGCTTTTAATTTTGTCCTTTGCATTTCTTTCCCTCCATTTTTTAATATATTTTGTTTTTTTACATTCCTCCGCCTACATCAGCACCCAGTCCATTACAGGTATAACACCATACAATAGTATCGCCGTCATGCAAGGTGTAGCTGGAGCATCCGTAATTGGGGAACCATCCATTTACTTTGTACATCCATCCGGATTCATTACCGCAGTCGAACTCGTATAAATAATTGATACCTTCGATGTAGTAACTATTATACATGGGTGTCCAGGAGTATTCGATCTGGATTCCGATACTGCTGCAGACTCTGGTCAATACATCAAATACCGTCTCGCCTTCTGTAAAGGAAACTACCGAAGTGCCCAATATCGTTCCGTCAGATGGTACATAACCTTCTTTGCCGGCAGCCAGATTGCCCATATTGTTCAGTATGGTATCACAACGAATTTCAATGGTACAATACAGGGAAGTATCTTCTGATTCCGGAGACTGCTCAGGTGCCGGTTGCGCTTCCTCTGCCTTTCTGGCTTCTTCCGCTTTTCTTGCCTCTTCCGCTTTTCTTGCTTCTTCCGCTTT
>JAZRJO010000369.1:0-1611 GCA_045645825.1 Acetatifactor sp.
GTTTTCCAGATATGAAGAAACTGAGGATAACAAGCTCAATCCCGTATACTACTGCATTCAGTTTGAGTCAGAAGAAGGCGTTTCCTTCGCCCAGGACTTCCTGGGCGCACTGGTACAGCAATATCGTATTCAATATGCCCAAAAGTACGTTGGTCAGCATATCGTCGTGGCTGAAACCGAATCTGCAATCTTAAATGCGGATTATTTTGTTGCTGCCCAGCGTCTTCAGGAACGGCTAGAAACAAACATCGATTATTTGAAGACCATCACCAATAGCGATAAAAACTATCGTTCTCCCAATACGGGTTATTCCATCAGTGATTTGATGGAGGCGCACGCATTCCTGCTGGAAACCAAGCTTGCACCCACCAATCGATACATACTCGACTTGGGCATCAGTAAGGATGCGGAAACCCTGATCGCTTCTTTGAATAACAACATCGACAACGCCCAGCTGAACAGCGATAAGAACGCCCAAAAAGCAGAGACCCAAGAACAGCTGATGGCCATATATGCGGAAAAGAACTATGAATATATTTGGGAAGTGGTCGATGGCAACAAGGATGATTCCCAGGTTCAGAATGATACCGAGCGGGATCATCACTACACCACCGTAAAAACCACATACGACCAGATGATGCAGGACTATGTAGATTATGCTACTGCAAGCCGTGACCTTTTGATCGACAAGGCATATAACCAATCCTACCTTTCCCAGTTTACAACGGCCAGCACGACCAGCAAAACATTGGATGAGAATGTGGCTGAGATCTATAAAGAATATCAACAGCTCCATACCTTAACTGTCCGCACGTTGGAAGATTACAACACTTACCTGTCTGCACAGCATCTTATGCAGGTTTCCGGCATTCAGGTGGTAGAGACACTTCCGGATTTGTTGTTTTATGCTGCCAGCGGAATTTTATCCGTTGGTCTGGGTGTCGTGTGTGTATTGTTCCTGGAACTGAAGCGGGAAAAGAAGATTTAATCATGCAGGGAAGCCGTATTCATTTGACCGGCTATTTTGACCGGAATTTCGGCGATGACATGATGATGAAGTTGGTTGTGCGCAGTTTGCCGGATATTACCTTTCTGGTGGAGAATACCGTGGACACACCAATTCTGTCAGAACCGAATGTGGAGCAGGCAGAATACAAAGTATGCCGCCGTTTCCCCAAGCTGATTGTAAACGGCAGCGGTTTTATGATCAATACAGGCGTGGCACTCAAATTCGAACTGCTGCAGTTTCTGAAAGGACAGCATCCGGGAGATTACTGTCTGGGGTGCAATATGGAGCCCCTGGATAGTCCCATCAAGCGATTCCTGATCCGAAAGAAACTGAATAAATTCAAGTTGATTACCTGCCGGGATCGAGCCTCTTATGGCTGGCTTTGTCACAATACTAGCAAACCGAAAATTCATTACTTACCGGATATTCTGTTTTCCATTCCTGAGGAATGGATTCCCCGGCAGGATGATCCCAAAATGCTTGGCATTGCTATGATGCATCGAGGCGGTGACAGGGAAGACTGCGCCTATTATCAAGCGATGGCAGAAGCTGCGGACGAATGGATCAAAAGCACAGGGAACGGTGTGATCCTGATGGCCTTT
>JAZRJO010000370.1:0-2380 GCA_045645825.1 Acetatifactor sp.
AGATAACCCACACTTACATCCAGGAGTTTTTCTTTGTCCAGATAGTGTTTTCCCGCCATATTCAGGTACGGCTCGAAATAACAGCAAATATGTTCGTGAGGAAGAATGATGCCGAAATCTTTTTCATCAATTTTACCGCATACAGTATTTATTTTCATAAAGCATCACTCCTTTATATATTATATATCACCCATGTCGTCACCGATCATTCCGACCTGCAGTGCATTCTTTTCTCTCTTATCGAGGGAATCGTAGTCAATCACAATCTGCTTCGGCTGAGCCTTTCTCACAGGCTTTCTCAGTTTGGACTGTGTCTGCTTCGTTCCCAGAACTGCCTCTCTGATGTATGCGGCAGTTTCCATCTGTCCTTCGCCAATGGCATAGGACAGTCTTTCTCCATTTTCACCAATAATTGTAAGAACATTAAATTCTTTTTCGACTTTGTCGCTGTCACGCTTATTGGTGATTCTGCATCTCTGCGGAATTTTCTCAATAATTACATCCGTAATCCCGGCGAATCTCCAGATATGAGACCCTTCATAGAATTCAGTATCTACCAGAGATTTTACTTCCGTATAAGTCAGAAGCAGTCCTTTATCTAAAAAGAAACAGGTCAGCTGATAATTAGAGGATCTTACTTTCTGTTCTTCCTCATCCCATCGGAACAGCGGTTCTGTTTCAATGGGCAGGCAGCAGTAGCCATCCATTCGCAGCATCTGGGCCTCTTTCAGATCTTCTTCACTGACGTTCAAAGCTGTATAGGCATTTTTTATAAGATTGGTTGTCTCCTTGAATCTATCCGCAGATGCATCTACCTGGCTCCCCTTTACTTCTGAAAATACAGTTCGGATCAGCTGCCAGATCCAAAGCACAAACAAAAGAATCCCAATCAGAAAATAAGCGTTGGTCAAGCCCCTGGAATAACCTACCCCCATAAACAGAATGGCCATGATCAGGAGAAACAGGGTAGCTGTGGAAATGTTTTTTACAAAATATAATACAATACGTTCATCAAATGATCTGCTCACACAAACATCCCCTTTCTGTTACGCAGGATTTCCCTGCAGTTTACGGATTTCTTCATCATGCATCATAACCCGTTCCCGGTAGAACGCAGCAACTGCCATTTTCATTCTCGGAATAACATACACGAACGGGAATCCAAGGGTAATAATACTGATAATAATTTCATCACTGAAGCTTAAAATCAGTTTTACAAGCTGCCCCTTATAACCTTTCATAAGGTGCTTGCTGATGCGGATAGCATGGGCCGGATCCATCTTTGGATTCTGAGCCATGAGATACGGTGCCATGGAATAATTTAGCATAGCGGTGATTCCCGGCACAATCAGGAGAAATGACCATAATACAACCCGGATTGCCATAAAAAGACGCAGGGTCAGTGCATTAAACCACACAGGTCTGCAGCAGAAGAGAGTTCCCTTTGGAACAGGCTCTTCACGAAGGCGCAGGAGCATAATCCGGTTAAAACCGAGTTCTACAAATCCGCCGATGAAAACCGACACTATCAGATAGACGGCAAGGAAAAGATAGAGATATTTTGCCCCAGCAGTCCTGTCACCAAAAGCGTCAGCATGAAGCCCCATGGAAACGTACAGCAAACCGGTTTGTGTAAACAGAAAGAGGAGGAGATTAACTCCTCCAAGCAACAGGGATGAAAGAGATAAACCAATCAGCTTCCCACGTGACATAGCAGCTGCTCTCTTCGCAATTTTTTTAATCTCCTTATTACTTTTCATAGTTTCTCCTCCTCCATTTCACCGGGGATTAGAATGGTCCCAGGTTAATCAGGTCAGCGATAATAACGAGTACCAGACCTAATGCATATTCAACCGCAATGAACTTCCACCAGTACTTAACCCATGTTACATATGGGATACCAGCCATTGCCAGGCCTGCATGGATATTGCCGGCAGTTGGGGTGAACGGGTTGGATAATGCATCACCGATAACTTCACACTGTACTGCAACCTGTCTGGTCAGACCTGTCAGGTCAGCCAGAGGTGCCATGATAGGCATAGTTGCAGTTGCCTGTCCGGAACCGGATGGAATGATGTAGTTCATCAGAACCTGGAATACATACTGGCCGACTACTGCCATATAAGAAGGCAGCTTGGTTACGATTCCTGCAGCCCAGTGCAGAATGGTATGCAGAATCTGTGCATCGTTCATAACAACCAGGATTGCTCTTGCGAAACCTACCATCAGAGCACCGGTTACAATAGTCTTCATACCTGCAACCAGTGTATCGCAGAACCAGTTGATGCCCTTACCGTTTGCTACAGTTACCAGCAGACCCATAATCATGAACAGAGCAGTCAGTTCTTCGAAGTACCAGCCGTAGTTCATTACACCGTAA
>JAZRJO010000371.1:0-6784 GCA_045645825.1 Acetatifactor sp.
AGCGGTATCCTCTTTATGTTGGATTGTAAATCCAAGCCTTGGGCAAGGCTCTCTATAGACCTTAACATCTGCAGTGTCGGAGAAGGTTTCCATTTGATTCGATATTTACTTATGATAATAAAAATTGTTTTCCATAAAGAGGACACCGCTGCCACCTCCCTTTCTCGCTTTCTCATTTATGTTCATTTAATACTTCTTTTTTTTACATATCTTCACTGAATAACCGTAACTGCTTCTGATCAAAACCTCTGCCTTGATCCGGTCCACGCAGCCGTCTATGCGAAAGTGTGCATTGCCGGGGGTCTGTCGGATGTCCATTTCCATAATGTCCATCATTCGAAATGACTGTTCCTCCAATGGTGACAAGGCCATAAGAATTCGCAAATAGTCCGCATATGACAATGCAAGAAGTGATTCTGCACTGTCTTTAAATTGTTCTTCATCATCTGCCCCCGACATTTCTTCCGACAATAACCCATCCAGGTTCATATCTTCCAAAATAACACCAAGATCATAATGCCACGTCTCCTTTGTCTTTAACAAAGGAATCTTCTCACCTTCCAACAGGCACTTCACATCATGCAAACTCTCCGTATAAGCCCACCCCAGCATGATTACTGTCTTAAAAACAGGCTGCAGCTCCGGCAGCGTGACCGCAGCAGCCAACAAAGCTGCCACCGCATCCACACCGGACATTTTTACCTGATCCGAATAAAGGTACATCGTATTGGCAGCTTCTCTGATAGCAAGAATACGGTGTAACACGCCTTTTAGATTGTCTGTATCATTATCTTTTCCTACGATCAAATACTCCAACTGATATTGTAAAGCGCATTCTTCTAATTCTTGTCCATAAAATCCACAATACCTCATCAGATATTCCTGCCACAACAACCGCTCTGCCAGGCCTTCCTCATCTTCTGCCTTCCAATTTCCCTGATTAATCCCTTCCCTGTCTCTCCTGTGGCTGATTACTTGATCCAGATCGATGCCTTTTGCAGACACTTCTTCCGGATGGTCTATAACAAGATTCAGGACACCTTTTCGCTTTACCTCCTCTATAGGCACTGTGGGATTTTCCACTTCTATCATAACCCATTTCTCTCCCACCTGCCTCTTTTGCCCATCTAACTCCTCTATGACCTCATCTGCCTGCCGCTTGTCCTCCTCCAGGCTGCTTTCCAAAAGACCATATACCTCCACCGTGTCAAGCCAGCGGGATACCTGTTCAAGAAACCCAAGACCGATATCATCCTTCACCACCTCTACCGCGCATTCCCGAAAAAATCTTCCATCATGGTCAGATGCCACAGCCGTTCCCAGAATTGTGATACTGTCAAGATTCATCCCCAGAAAATCTCTGTAAATATAATCTCCCAGAAATACATCTTCCATATCACAATTCTGCTGCACATACCACTCCATATGTTCCTTAAGTGTCTCTACAGAAGGTTCTGTGGATCCATAAGAAGTGTCTATCCAGAACATACCATACCGTTCAAACATTTTCTGATGATACTCTGCCAGCACACTGTCTGTGGCAATATCCGTAATCAGCTGTGCCTCCATCTCAAAAGTATGTATTCTGACTCCCTCCAGTAAAGCCAGATACAGAGACAAAATTATAGTCAGCGATAATGCCGCATATATCGTCAGATAACCATCCTTACCTTGCAGAACATGCCGCCCATTTCTCATACCCGCGCTGCCTGCGTAGTGATTTTTTGAAAGATTGACTCCACCAGGTTAGAAATTTGGGACTTAAATATAATGACCAAACCTACTAATACCACGATGATCAGTATGATCTCCACCGTTCCCATTCCATCTTCTTCCTCACAAAAATTCTTCCAAAATTTCTTCCTAAAGATTTTCCTGTTCTTCATATCTTCATCTCTCCTTGTATAATATCTTGATCAAAATGTCCCAAATGCCGGAATCATGATCAACACCATAACAATTCCAAGCATCATCACCATAGGCACCAGAAGCTTTGTGGATGCTTCCTCTCCAAGCTGCCGGCCATGCTGCATCTGCTCTTTCAATGCAGCCTCTGCCTCTTCTTTTAATCTAAAGGACAGTCCTTGGTTTCCCTTTACTACATTCTGAGCTAAAAGTGCCCCCAGTCTCACATACTCTCGAACTCCACATCTAATGCCGAATCTTTCGAATACCTTTGTTTCAGTCATTCCCAGTCTCAGTTCTCTGCAGGTGTACAGCATCTCCTCATATGCCGGATGGGACGCTTTCCCCTCCTCCTTTTTTCGCAGATATTCATCTGCGATCCGCACAAAAGCTCCTCTTGTGGTCAATCCTGCTCCCAGATATAGCTCCATCTTATGTACGATTCCCGGGTAAGCATCCCTTAACATTTTCTGTCTTTCCTGTAACTGCGTATCCAAATCCTTGTCTTTCAGAAAGTAAATCACTACACCGATGGTCACAGCAAGAACCCAAAGGGTAAATCCATGATCCTCCAAATTCTCCTTCCATTGAATCTTCTTTCCTCTAAACATCACAGGCAACAGTACGTCAGCCTTCTGCCGGCTTTCTTTCTCCTGCTCTGCCAACAACTGCTCCAGCTCCTGATAAAACTGCTCTTCCTCTGTCAGCGATGTTATGACCGTCACATCCAGTGTATGTGTCCATTCCCATTCATAGTACGTGACCTTCGCTTCCAGTGTTACCTTCTCTTCCTCTCCTTTGTCCAGTTCCTTTACATTCCCCTCAGCATCCACCACATGAGGACTGTCACTGCTCCACTCTACAGTAAAAGGAAAATTCTTCAGACTCTGCTGCAAATTCAGATCCACACACACCGCATCCCAAGACACATTGCCCGAAAGAGAAGAAGCTTTCAACGCCTCCCAGAATTCCTGCTCCAACTGATCTGCCGTCTCCTTATCAGGAACTCGGCCACTTACCATCATCCCAATCACCTGCTTAGGGTATCCTTCCACATTGGCACTCAGCTCCAACTTCTGCCGGGGTTCTCTATAATCACCTCTTTTTATTACATTGCCACTTTGAAGCCTCCTTTCTCCCTCCGCCTGCAGGGATACCGCCGTGCCAAGCACAGTCCCGACCAAGATCACTGTCAGCACTATACCCAGCTTTTCCACATAGTACTGTGAAAGCAGCTGCCCGGCTTCTTTCCACGGATACAGCTTCTTTAATTTTTCAAGATTGTGCCCCTGATTGTTCCCTCTGGGGATTACTGACATCCTCCCGTATATCCATGCTGCCATGCGTAAGATTGGCCCAATGCCTCTTCCTTCCACTGATATCTTTCTTGAGACCACCCAAAGAACTACATAAATCAATAATGCGATCACTGCTGCCACATACATGCGCACCTCCTACACCCATCCACTTACAGCCTTTGCCAAAATAACTTCCGCCAATCCACAGGCTGCCAGGTAAACTGCCAGACACACCGTCATGACCACAACGCCAAACAAATTATGATATAGCATATCAAAGTATCCTCTGTTACTAATACCAATGTACGTCATAATGCCAAATGGCATTACATTCATGATATTTTGTTCCATCCAGCGTCCGGCAGTCCGGGTCAGAATCTCTTCCTTCGTATCCACTTGTCTTTGGATCATTACCGCAAAAGAGCTGATGACATCCCTCATGCTTCCGCCATTCTTCCTGGCAATGGCAAATACTGAAGCAAATTCCTGTATCTGCTCTGTCCTGCTGCGTCTCCCCAGATCCTCCAACAGTTCTTCCATGGTCAGACTCACGGCCAGCCCCCTTTGTATCAGCTTCAATTCCCGACATATCATAGATTCTCTTCCGTGCATCACAGACATATCTTCATAACTTTCCAGAAAGGCATTTTCCACGCTGTAGCCTGCCTCCATGGCCCCGGCCACCGAACGTACCATGTCCCGGAATTGGAGCAGCAGCTGATGTCTGTCCTTTTGAGCTTTGCGCTGTGAATCTCTTTTCCAATACCACAGTCCGATGCCGCACAAGGGAATGGCAGCCCATAGACTTCTGTAAAAATATCCACTGAATAGCAGTATGATCACCACGCACTTAAGTCCTTCCAGGATCAGTTCCTTCCTGTTCCACTCATGCCTACTATAATCTCTTTTATCACCCGAATCTTTCTTTCTTCCAAAGTCCTCCTTATCTTTCCCGACTGCCCTCCTTTTCCAGGCCCTTCCCAGCCCGCTTAAGCTTTTCCTCACAGATTAATTCACCTTCCTTCTGTAATGTTCCCTGAACAGCCCCTTCCATTTGGCGTCCATTCTCTCTAAACCGATACAATGGATTCAAATGATACCGTCCTTCTTCACATCCTACGATCTCCATAATCTCCAACACCTTACGGGAACCATCACGCAGCCGCCCCAGATGCACGATGATATCAATTCCCGCCGCAATCTGATTCCGTATGGCCTGTAATGGCATCTCCATTCCCATCAAGATCATACTCTCCAGTCGAGACAGCATATCCTCAGCACTGTTAGCATGACCGGTGCTCATACTGCCTTCATGGCCTGTATTCATGGCCTGCATCATGTCTATAGCCTCCGGTCCTCTCACTTCTCCTACAATGATTCTGTCCGGCCTCATACGAAGAGAGGTCCTGATCAGATCCCGTATGGTGATCTCCTGACATCCTTCGGCGGTATTCTTACGGACCTCCAGCCGCACAAGATTCCGGATGCCCTGAAGCTGCAGTTCTGCATTATCTTCTATAGTGATGACACGCTCCGTTGTCAAAATATACCCTGACAATACATTCAGCAAAGTAGTCTTCCCGCTGCCTGTGCCTCCACTAATAAAAATATTATATTTTGCCTGTACCAGCATCTGCAATAAATGGGCCGCCTCGCTGCTGACAGATTGTCTGCGTATCAACTCTTCCATGGTAATGGGTTTGCAGGGAAACCTTCTAATCGTCACAGCCGGTCCGTTCAGTGCCACGGGATTCATGACCACATTGACTCTTGCGCCATCACTGAGCCTTGCGTCCACGATAGGAGACGCTTGGTTTACTGTTCTGTTACAGCCGGCCGCAATCTGCTGAATCACATTCTGCAGCTGCTCCATCGATTCAAACTGCATGTCCAGTTCCTTGATTACCCCCTCACGTTCCACGAAGATACGCTCCCTGCCGTTGATCATGATCTCCGTAATGGATGGGTCCTCCACAAACAGCTGCAGGATGTCCAGTCTGCGCAGAGAGTCAAACAATTCCTTCCGAATCCGGTGTTTGATCCTTATGCC
The DNA here is from genome assembly GCA_045645825.1 of Acetatifactor sp. Taxonomy (GTDB): domain Bacteria; phylum Bacillota; class Clostridia; order Lachnospirales; family Lachnospiraceae; genus Acetatifactor. The sequence continues at coordinate 5,254 of JAZRJO010000371.1, forward strand.
ACATACCTGCATAGCTTCATCCTGAAACATGACTTCATCGATAATGTCCTCCACTTCCTGATCAGACATTTCACGTCCATAATCAATTCTGTCAAGCACCTTCACACGCAACTCCCTCTTCCAGTCTGATACGTCCTTCACCCAGTCACCTCCCCCATAATTCTTCTCACATAATCGGCCAACTCTCCTTTAGTCAGAAGCTCAATCTCATCAGGAATCTTACGAAATCTAGGCAGACGATAACGGCTTGTCTTTGTCAAAAGTTCTTCATACTCCAACATATCCAACAATCTCTCATAATGAGCAATCTTCCCCCTTGCAGACCTGCCATCCTTTGTCAGGGTATATATCCTGTCACAGGAGCGCAATAATTCTAAAAGCCCCTGAACGCTCTCACTCAGATCCAAAATAATATACTCATACTCACCCGATTGCGAGATCCGATTTAACATCTCCATCCATTCCTCCGGCTTGATCTCCAGAAGCGTCATGCCGGCTTTCACAGGTGGAATATAATCCATCGCCCCTTTCTTTAAGAGAAAGGTCTGCATTCGCAGAAGAAACCGTTCCTTGTCCGTATTCAGGAAATAGACCAGATCTGAAATATCCTTTGTTTTCATATCAGGCAATAGCTCTACATTCCCCGCGCAATACTCAAAATTTAAGTAAAGTGTCTTATATTTATGAGAAAGCATCTGCCCCATAGTTAATGCAAAAGTCGTCTGCAGGCACCGATGTATGGGCGAAAAAAAACCTATGATTTTGGTGGCGCTCTCCTCCACCAGCCGAGGCAGGGGCTGCGGTGCCACCTCCATGTAAGCACTGAAAATCTCTCTGTAAACGCATTCTGCTGCCTGATACTTATTCACATTGCGGATATCCTCCCAACGGATGACCCCACTTTCATTCAGTAATACTGTCTTTTCAGCAGAAAGCTTACGAACCTCCCGGGTATAGGCATTCTCCGCCACCACCAGCATATTAATATCCGTCTCTTTGGCAAAGGAAGTCAATTCATCCACATCTGTATAGGTATACACCTCCCACGGTGATTCCTTATGCGTCTTCAAATACTCTGTCATATGCTGCGCATATTCTTCCTCCGTGTCACATAAAGCTAAAATATTACCGTTCAACAAATACCTCCTAACTTGTTTAAAATTTCCACAACTATTGAAATTCGGGAAGAAAATCATCCCACAGAGCGCTATATACTACTTGGCCAAAAGCAGCAACGCGCTTTATGATTTGTCATTTAGAACATTCGAATGTTTTACTGTAAAAAGCATTATAGACGCTCTTTTTTCATTTGTCCAGTACCAAAAACCAAAAAATATATTTTTGGTAAAAACCTACAAAATTCGATAAAAACCAATTCCGTAAAGTGCTGCAACCCCAGGAAATCCAAGGATAGCGGATGTCAAAACAGTCACCGCATTAATGCCTACACACAGGTTAAGACCCTGTTTTTCCAGAAAAGAATTCATAAAAAAAATCGCAATCGTACCTAATACGCCCCTTATGCAGCCAT
>JAZRJO010000372.1:0-1878 GCA_045645825.1 Acetatifactor sp.
ATCACATCTGCTGCCATGGATGGGATCAGAGTGGCGGAGGCTGTGGCTGCATCCATTTGTGGCATGATGTAATTTTGAAAAATATAGTTGAATATTTGAGGATTTTCATGTATGATTATTCAATATGAGAACAGGTTGCTAAAGGCAATTGTATGAGACGAAAGGGTATCATTATGAATCAATATCGTGAATTACTAAAGGATAAGAAAAGAATTGTAATTAAAATAGGATCTTCTTCGCTGCAGCATCCGCAGACGGGGGATATTGATTATATTAAGTTGGAGAAGCTGGTAAGAGAATTGTGTGATCTGCGTAATCAGGGGAAGGATGTGGTGCTGGTTACATCGGGAGCCATTGCTGCGGGGAAGAAGGCTGTGCATTTGAAGGAGATTAAAGCAGATAACAGTGCGCATGCTATTGCTCTTAAGCAGGCGTGTTCTGCCATTGGTCAGGCAAAATTGATGATGATCTATGAGAAGCTTTTTGCAGAGTATAATCAGGTGGCGGCACAGATTTTGATCACCAAGAATACCATAGTGGATAATTTGAACCGATACAATGCGCATAATACTTTTTCGGAGCTTCTGAAAATGGGGGTAATACCGGTAGTTAATGAAAATGACACGGTTGCTACATATGAGATTGAGATTGGTGACAATGACACATTGTCTGCTATTGTGGCATCTTTGGTGGATGCAGATCTTTTGATCTTGTTGTCTGATATTGATGGACTTTTTACAGATGACCCGAGAAAGAATCCGGATGCAAAGTTTATTGAGCAGGTGGACGAGCTGACGGAGGAACTGATGGGCATGGGCAAGGCATCTACCGGAAGTAATGTAGGAACAGGTGGCATGAATACCAAGATGATCGCAGCTAAGATAGCTACCAGCTGTGATGTGGATATGATTATTGCAAACAGCAAGGATGTGGGGATTATACATCGAATTGTGGAAGGTGAGAATGTAGGTACTCTATTCCTGGCTCATCGTGACAGTAACTTTGACCTTCCTTTGTTTGTTCAGACACTGCATAAGAATTAAAGAGAGAGGTTTATTATGAATCTGGAAGAAAAGATAAAGAGAATCAATGAGTTATATCATAAATCTAAGGCAGAGGGCCTGACAGAGGAGGAGCTAAAAGAGCAGGCCGCTCTTCGCAGTGAATATATCGCCAATGTCAGGGCTAATTTAAGGGGTCAGCTGAACAGTATCAGTATACAGAAAGAAGATGGCACCATAGAGAATCTGGGAGAAAAGTTTGGAAATAAAGGGACACATTGATATGGACAAAGGCAAGATCAGGAAAGAAGTTTTAAAACGGAGAGAAGCCATTGACAAAGAAGAACATAGGCTGGCATCCTTAAAGCTTGCAGACCGCATCATTGGCCATCAATGGTTTTATGGGTCGGATACGATTCTTGTTTTTGCAAGCTATGGCAGTGAGATTGATACCACTGAGATTATTTCGGAAGCTCTGAGAACCGGCAAGAGAGTGTATGTTCCCAAAGTGGAAGGGGGGCAGATGAACTTCTACAGAATAGAGTCGTTTGCGCAGTTGCGTCCCGGGTATAAAGGGATACCGGAACCGATTTTGGAGACTGCCACTACCGGTCATAATGATTCTGGAATTTGTGCGGAGCCTTATCAATATGTTGTTGAAGAGATGCCTCGTACACTTATGATCATGCCGGGAGTGGCTTTTGACCTTTTTAGAAATCGTATCGGTTACGGCAAAGGCTTTTACGACAAGTATCTTGCAGACAAACCGGAACTTCAGCTTCGGACCATTGCAGTTGGTTTTCGGTGCCAGCAGGTAGAATCAATTCCTGCTCAGGAAAGTGATATCAAACCGTATCAGGTGATTTTGGTTTAGTTT
>JAZRJO010000373.1:0-4680 GCA_045645825.1 Acetatifactor sp.
TGCCATGGTCCCCCTGGCTACGGTGAACACGAGAAATATTCTCTTCATCTGCGGAGGTGCGTTCCCGGATTTGGAGGAGATGATCAAAGAACGTCTGACCAACACTGCCTCTATCGCTTTTGGCTCTGAATTGAAGGATAAATATGATAAGGACAAGAATGTGCTTTCCAAAGTGACAGTGGAGGATATCCGTAAGTTTGGTATGATCCCCGAGTTTATCGGCCGTCTGCCCATTATCTATACTTTGCAGGGCTTAAACAGGGATATGATGGTAAAGATACTGAAAGAGCCTAAGAATGCTATTTTGAAACAGTATCAGAAGCTTCTGGAACTGGACGAAGTAAAGCTGGAATTCACAGATGAAGCATTAGAAGCTATTGCTGACAAGGCCATGGAGAGAGATACCGGTGCCAGAGCGCTGCGCTCCATCATTGAGGATTTCATGTTGGATATCATGTATGAGATCCCTAAGGATGACAACATTGGCAAAGTAACCATCACCAGAGAGTATATCGAGGGAACCGGAGGACCGGTGATCGATATCAGAAGTAACCGGGTGGCAGGCAGGATCGAGGAATTGAAGGAGTATCCTGCGCAGTAGTGCCGGCATGAAAAATGGTATTGACAAATCTATAATTTATGATAATATAAACATATGAACAAGGATTCATATGTTTATATTATTATGGAGGATAAAGCAATGAAGAAGACTTATAAGATCGAAGTAGATTGTGCCAACTGTGCCAGAAAGATGGAGGAAGCCACTAAGAAGGTAGAAGGTGTGGCAGATGCTACAGTCAGCTTTATGACCCAGAAGATGAGTGTGGAATTTGAAGAAGGGGCAGAGGAGAAGGCAGTCATGGCCAAGGTAGTGAAAGCCTGCAAGAAGGTGGAAGATGACTGCGAGATCTATCTGTAAGAGGATACATACATGACCAGAAAGCAGAAGAAAGTACTGTGGCGTATTATTGCAGCGTTTTTATTACTTGTGATTGTCAGTTTCCTGCCAACGGACCGGCTGCCGGAAGGTTGTATTTTGGTGCTGTACCTGATTCCTTACCTGATCATCGGCTACGATATTTTGCGAAAGGCCGTATTAGGCATTCTTCGCGGTGAGGTGTTCGATGAGAATTTTCTTATGGCTGTAGCCACAGTAGGAGCCATACTTCTTAGGGATTACCGGGAAGCTGTGGCGGTTATGCTGTTTTACCAGATCGGTGAGCTGTTTCAGAGTGTGGCAGTAGGCAAGAGTCGTAGGAATATCAGTGCCTTAATGGACATCCGGCCGGATTATGCCAATATAGAGGCATTAGATGGCACTTTGACCCAGGCAGATCCCGAGGATGTAGCGGTGGGAACCATAATCTTGGTCAGACCGGGAGAGAAGGTGCCCATTGACGGTGTTATTGTAGAGGGGAGCTCTACATTAAATACCAGCGCACTGACCGGGGAAAGTCTGCCCAGAGAAGTGTCTGTTGGACAGGAAATTATTAGTGGATGTGTGAATCTCTCAGGTGTGCTTAGGATTCGCACCACCAAAGAATTCGAGGAATCTACTGTGTCCAGAATTTTGGATCTGGTGGAGAATTCCAGCATGAAGAAGGCAAAGGCGGAAAATTTTATCAGCAAATTTGCACACTTCTATACACCTGCGGTCTGTTACAGTGCCTTGGCATTGGCAGTGCTGCCCCCTTTGGTGAATCTGCTTATGGGGAATCCGGCTGACTTTAGTAACTGGGTGGTCAGAGCCCTTACTTTTTTGGTGATCAGTTGTCCGTGCGCATTGGTCATTTCCATACCTCTAAGCTTTTTTGGTGGTATCGGCGGGGCATCTTCCCAGGGCATTTTGGTGAAGGGCTCTAATTATCTGGAAGCTTTAGCTAAGACCGGGTACGTGGTGTTTGACAAGACCGGTACTTTGACCAAGGGTGTCTTTCGGGTGACAAAGGTCTGCCCCCAAGAAGGCATCACACAGGAGCAGCTTTTAAAATATGCAGCCTACGCGGAAAGTTATTCCCAGCATCCCATTAGCAAAAGTCTGAGAGAAGCATATGGGAAAGAGCCGGACCATACTCTCATCGGTGAGACCAAGGAAATTAGTGGTCACGGTGTACTCACTAAAGTGCAAGATGAAGAGGTGGCAGCAGGAAATCAGCGTTTTATGGAACAACTGGGGATTGCAGTACAATTACCGGATGTAACGGGCACAGTAGTATATGTAGCTGTGGGCGGCAGTTACATGGGACACCTTCTGATCTCAGATGTGGTGAAAGAACAGTCTGAAAGTGCGGTCAAAGCCTTGAAAAAAGCTGGTGTCCGTAAGACTGTGATGCTCACAGGCGATAGTAAGCAGGTGGCAGAGGCAGTGGCGGCGCAGCTTGGCGTAGATGAAGTAAGAAGCGAACTTTTGCCGGAAGATAAAGTGATTCAAGTGGAAGAATTGCTGGCACGTAAACAGAAGAATGAAGTGCTTGTGTTCGTGGGGGATGGCATCAATGATGCCCCTGTCCTGTCACGATCCGATGTGGGGATTGCCATGGGAGCTTTGGGGTCTGATGCAGCCATAGAGGCAGCTGATGTGGTGCTGATGGACGATAACCCGCTAAAGATCGCCATGGCCATTGGAATCTCCAGAAAGTGTCTGCGCATTGTCTATGAAAATATCGTGTTTGCACTTAGTGTCAAAGGAATCTGCCTGATACTGGGTGCTTTGGGCAAAGCCGGTATGTGGCTTGCAATCTTTGCGGATGTGGGAGTGATGGTGATTGCAGTGCTCAATGCCATTCGATGTCTGAAGGTTGATAAGATACAAAAGCCGGAATGACTTTTCAATCAAGGGAAACAAAACAGTAACCGTCGCATATCTTGGATACAAGAGCATATGCGACGGTTTTAACATGGATTGTAAAGAAAAAATTTTATCAAATGATTACAGAGATCTGATCTTGGACTATTTCCTGCGGGATGATGTGCAGGTACCACTGGATTTCTGCACAGTCAATGTGGATAATTTGTTTCGCCTGGTTTATATCGAACAAAGTCAGCTGGCTCCTATTGTGGATACTCCCTATGAATATTTATATACTCCCAGATTGTATGGCCTCATGCCCATCAGCGGCGGAAGCGGCAATACTTCTTTCGACCCTTTAAGCCTCACAGCCAGCGGTATCACCCAGGTACAGAGACAGCCCCTGGCACTGACCGGGAGTGGGGTGATCCTGGTACTGATCGGCAGTGGTATAGACTACACGCTGGACGTTTTCCGGGATCAGAATGGGAATACCAGGATTTTGTCTATTTGGGATCAGACCATACAGGAGGGGATGCCACCGGAAGGCTTTTTGTTTGGAGCAGAATATGACAGGGAGACCATTGACAGGGCATTGGCCTCAGAGGACCCTTTTTCAGTGGTGCCAAGCAGAGACGAAAGCAGACACGGCAGCACCATGCTCAGCGTGGCTGCCGGAAGCAGGTTAAGTGGAGGAAATTCCTATACCGGGGCGGCGCCGGATGCACAGATTGCAGTGGTAAAGTTAAAGCAGTGCAAACCCTATCTGCGGGATTATTATTTGCTCCCACAGGATGTAGAAGCATACGAGGAACAGGATATTATGTTGGCACTTCAGTATGCAGATTCTCTTTCTGATCAATTGAACCGCCCTGTGGTGATCTGTATGGGGCTGGGGACCAATATGGGAGCCCACAGTGGTGATTCTGCGCTGGATCGCTACCTTGCGAGACTGGCAGTAAAAAAGAGTCGGACCATCGTTATTGCAGGGGGAGACGAGGGCAATGCGGCCCATCATTACAGTGGCATCCTAAGACGAGGGGAGGATGCCAGAAGTCTTACAGAAGAAGAAAATTTTAAAAATGTGGAAATCCGTGTGGGAGAAAACTGCCGTGGCTTTGTGATGGAATTTTGGGGTAGCGTGCCGGATATCTACAATATTGAGATACGCACCCCGGGCGGAGAGACAGTACCACCTCTTAGACTGAGCATGGGACAGAGTGTGACCTATAGTTTTATCTACGAACGATCCAAAGTCACAGTATCCAATGTGCTGGTGGAGCCCGTGACCGGTGAGGAACTGCTGATCTTTCGGTTGCAGGATCCTACAGCAGGCATCTGGAATTTCAGAGTTTCGGCCACAGGTCGGGTGAACAACGGAACCTTTCACATGTGGCTTCCCATTACACAGTTTCTCACATCAGAAGTTTATTTTACAGAACCCGATCCCTATACCACCCTGACAGAGCCTGCCATGTCTGACAATGTGATCGCAGTATCTGCCTACAACGATGCCAACAACAGCTTCTTTATCGAATCCGGCAGAGGATTTTCACGGACCGGACAGATCCGGCCGGATTTTGCGGCTCCCGGGGTGAATGTATCCACTGTGTACGGAAAACAGACCGGAAGCAGCCTTTCTGCCGCTATCAGCGCCGGTGCAGTGGCCCAATTTTTTCAATGGGCCGTGGTGGAAGAAAATAATGAGTACCAAGACACCCAGGAAATCAAAAACTACCTGATCCGCGGCGCTGCAAGAGAACAAGGTACCATATACCCCAACCGAGAAATGGGCTACGGCCGCCTGGATCTTGCAGGAACATTTGATGTTCTCGCCAGGTTGTAGGTGTTACATCGACAAAGGATAAAAAAAAATTACAATTTTTTTAAAA
>JAZRJO010000374.1:0-3775 GCA_045645825.1 Acetatifactor sp.
CGGCAAAGCTGAGCTGGTATTTACTGCAGAAGACGATACACAGGTAAGAGAGACCATTCACAACTTTACAGGAGCCGGTATCATCCAGGGTATCCACAACACCAAGGAATCCATTTCCAGCTTCGCAAGAGCCTGCTTTGGTTATGCTATCGACACCAAACAGGATCTGTGGTTTGCCACCAAGGATACCATTTCAAAGAAATATGACCATACTTTTAAAGATATTTTCCGGGAAATCTACGATACAGAATATAAGACCAAATTTGAAGAATTGGGCATTGAATATTTCTACACCCTGATCGATGATGCAGTAGCACGTGTGATCCGTTCAGAAGGCGGATTTATCTGGGCCTGTAAGAACTACGACGGTGATGTGATGTCCGACATGGTAGCAACCGCCTACGGGGATCTCTCCATGATGACCTCAGTACTGGTATCTCCCAGCGGTGTGTACGAGTATGAAGCGGCTCATGGTACAGTACAGAGACACTACTACAAACATCTGAAAGGCGAAGAAACCTCCACCAACTCCATTGCGACCATATTTGCATGGACAGGAGCACTTCGTAAGCGTGGTGAACTTGATAATATTCCAGAACTGGTACAGTTTGCCGATAAAATGGAATCTGCTTGTATCAAGACCGTAGAAGACGGCAAGATGACTAAGAGCTTGTCTTTGATCTCTACTTGTGAGAATCCTGTGATCTTGAACAGTTTGGACTTCATTAAGGCAATTAGGGGAACTTTCGAGACCATGTGAGTTGCGGCTTTCGTGAGGGAGAGGCGTAGGGCGCCACAAAAAGGGAATGGCAGGTGCCATGATAGGGCCGGGCCGGTAATATAGGGGCAATTTTGCAGACTACGCACCATAAGATGTTCTAGTATTTCTGATTTTGGCAAAAAGCCAGCCCCCAAATGCAAAACTCGCAGCTGCGCTGCTCAGACATGTTGCATTTGGGGACTGAAAGCCAAAATCAGAAACACAAGAACTTCTAATGGTGCTACATATGTCAAAATTGCCCCTATATTACCGGCCCGGCCCTATCATGGCACCTGCCATTCCCTTTTTGTGGCTTGGTATCGGAAGGGCTTATTGATATGAAATGCAATGGTATAGTGAGTTAATAGGGTTAAGCTAAGGTTTCCCACAGTTCATATAATTCTTCCAATTGGGAAGTAATTGATTCTTGCTCTTTTGTAAGTTCTTGTAGGCGGGCTACGTTGGTAGCAACCTCGGGGAGGGACATTTCTGCATCAATGGCAGATTGGCGCTCTTCGAGAGAGGAGATCTTGTCTTCGCATTTTTTAAGGTCATTTTCGCGTTTTCGGATGCGGGCCTGTTCTTCTTTTTGCGCTTTCCAGTCAAGTTTGACTTCTGACTCACTTGAGGAGGTAGCAGAAGTGGAAAGGGTGGAGGTAGTGTTTGTCGTAGTTGCGTAGGGGCCTGATGCGGTGGCGGGCTGGAGAGTTGAAAACAGGGTGGCCATGACTGTGTCGTGTTTTTCTAAGTAGTAGTCGTAGTTGCCGATGTAGTTTACAAATCTCTTGGCGGTCAGGTCCAGGATGCGGTGTGCTGTTTTGTTGATGAAGTAACGGTCGTGGGACACGTAGAGCACGGTTCCTTCGTAGGCGTTGATGGCATCTTCCAGGATCTCTTTGGACATGATGTCCAGGTGGTTGGTGGGCTCGTCCAGGATGAGAAAATTGGAGTCGGAGAGCATCAGTTTGGCCAGAGAGACACGGCCGCGTTCACCACCGCTTAAGTCACTGATTCGCTTAAAGACATCATCGCCGGTAAACAGGAAGGCGGCCAGCACGTTGCGGATCTGAGTGTTGGTGAGATAGGGGTAATCGTCGGATATCTCATCAAACAGGGTCTTATCGCTGTGCAGTACGTTATGTTCCTGGTCATAGTAGCCTATCTTTACATTGGTGCCAAGGGTAAAGGTGCCTTGGTCCGGGGGGAGCAGGTTGTTTAAGATCTTCAAAAGAGTGGTCTTGCCGGTACCGTTATCGCCGATGATGGCTACGTGTTCCCCGCGTTTGATCTCAAGATTGATATGTTCAAATAATTGTTTTTGATCAAAGGACTTGGCCAACTCTTTGACAGTCAGAACATCATTGCCGCTTAACATATGCGGTGTCAGTTTCAGCTTCATGTCGGTGCGTACTTCAGTAGGCTTTTCCAGTACCTCGATCTTATCCAGCATTTTCTCCCGGCTCTCGGCACGCTTGATAGACTTTTCCCGGTTAAATGATTTCAGCTTCTCAATCACTGCCTCCTGATGCTTGATCTCACGTTGTTGATTCAGATAAGCATTCATGGCTGCAACACGTAATATTTCTTTTTTTGCGGCATAATCAGAGTAATTGCCCTGGAAAGAAGTGGCCTTGGTCTGGTCGATCTCTATGACTTTGCCTGCGATTCTGTCCAGAAAATATCGGTCGTGGGATACGATGATCACAGCTCCTTTATAATTTAATAGATAAGTCTCTAACCATGCGATGGAATTCATATCCAGGTGGTTGGTAGGCTCGTCTAAGATGATCAGGTCAGGGTTTAACAAAAGCAATTTACCAAGGGCTACACGAGTCTTCTGGCCGCCGGAAAGTGTAGAGACAGACTTGCTGAATTCATTTTCTGTAAAGCCAAGACCTTTTAAGACACCTATAAGCTCGCTTTTGTAAGAATAGCCATCCCCCATCTCAAACGCATGGGTCAGAGAGGTATACTGTTTCATCAGTTGTTCCAACTTCTCACCATCTGCATGCTTCATCTGATCTTCACATTCACGCATACGATTTTCCAAATCAATCAGTTCTTGTTTGACACTAAGCAGTTCTTCATAGATGGTATTGTTGGTATCTACCCCTGCATTCTGGGCAAGATATCCCACAGTCTTATCTTTTGCGAAGGTCACAAGTCCCTCGTCAGGGGTCGTTTCTCCTACAATGATGCGTAATAGCGTGGTTTTTCCTGCGCCGTTGATGCCTACGATGGCTGCTTTTTCATTTTCCTCTATATGAAAGGATACATTCCGAAGGACTTCCTTTTCTGCGAAAGCCTTGGATATATTTTGACAAGATAATATCATAGTGTTTGCTCCTAATACATGGTGACGTTCAGCCTACGACAAACTGGAAAGCTGAACGGTTTCTACTATTGTATCAAAGACTTTTGGTAATGGCAACTAAAAAGTAATATTTGACATTTATTTGCTATGTAGGTATAATAGTGATGTACTATAATTTGCGGGAGGTATGCTCCAATGGAAGATAAAGAGATATCACAAGCCGTCATTGGTCGCCTGCCCAGGTATTTTCGTTATTTGGGAGACTTAAGGGATGAGGGCGTGGAGAGAATCTCCTCACAGGAGTTAAGTGAACTGATGAAGGTAACTGCTTCGCAGATTCGCCAGGATTTTAATAATTTTGGTGGTTTTGGCCAGCAAGGGTATGGTTACAATGTTGAATTTCTGTATAAAGAGATCGGTAAGATACTTGGACTTGACCAAACACATCGTTTTATCATCATAGGTGCCGGTAATCTGGGTCAGGCACTGGGCAATTATATGAATTTTGAGCGGCGTGGTTTTATTTTCAGTGCTATATTTGACAAGAATCCGGATATGGTAGGCAAAGAGGTAAGAGGAATCAAGGTACAGCCTATGGAAACCATGGAGCAGTTTATCAGGGAGAATGATATTGATATTGCAGTTCTGACGATTCCTAAGACCGGCGTTGTGGAAGTGGCAGAGAAGCTTGTGGCAAATGG
>JAZRJO010000375.1:0-5226 GCA_045645825.1 Acetatifactor sp.
ACCATTTCCAGAAAGGCGCTGATGTATTTTGCATGGCAGAGCAGTATGGATTATGAGCATACGGCGTATCTGTACCGATATGTGCTTTTGCACAGGCAGGAGTATGGGGAACTGATGCAGCAGTATAGTCAGCGGATGGAGCGGTTTGTGGCAGATCAGATTCTAAAGGGGCATATGAATCGGGATTTGGCATATTTATATCAGGAGCTGTTGACGCCGGCCATGCTCTCAGGGCAGCTTGCCAGAGGGCTTTCGAAGCTGTTGTTTGTGCATCGGATCGTGATTGAAAGTGGGGAGATCGGGAATCTGTCAGGTGTAGTGGTGTATCGTCCGGATCTTTGTAAGGTATGGCGTTATCCCATTGCCAATGGTTGTGCATGGGTACCTTTGTATAGTGATAAAGATGCGGTATTTTTAGAGGATACGGAAGGGAATCGTTATGTGACGGGGATCTCCTGGCGCAAGGAGAAATTAATCGATCCTGTACCTTTCGTGGAGGGGATTTCAAAATACATATCTCCGCAGAAGCAATCGGAGGTGGAGTTTGATAAGTATCTTTGGGATAGAAGCAGGAAGCAGAGTGCGTTGTCGGCTGATGTGGTGGAGAGAGGCAGACGACTGATCGAGGCTTTTGAGGTTTCAGACTTTATAAAGGGCAGAACCCAGATGCGGCTTCTGTATCATTACAGGGACTGTGAGAATCCGAAGGAGTTTCATGCTTATCTGGAGGAGATATCCTGGGAAGTGTTAGATGCATCTTCCCGCACAGAAGTGTTGCGTTTGCTGGTGCGGCAAGAACAGATGCAGAAGGCCTATGAGTGGCTTTCACGGTTTGGGCCACAAGGCGTGGATGCCGGGGTACTGGTTCGGTTGTGTGCATGGTTTATCAGGCAGACACAGAATGCAGAGGATGCAGTGTTGACAGAAGCTGCCATGTATGCATTCCGACAGGGAAAATATGATGGGGATGTGCTGGGGTATCTGGCACTTTATTATCAAGGACTATTATCGGAGTTAGAACAAGTCCGCAAGGCAGCGTTGTCCTACAATGTGGATACCATTCCGTTGTGTGAGCGGATGCTGGTGCAGATGATGTTTACCGGGGTAATGACCGAAGAAAGAATGGAGGTATTTCGTTCTTATCTTTCCGCAGATGCGAAGCATCAGGTGGTTTCGATGTTCCTTTCAGGGTGTGCTTCTGAGTATCTGTTAAAGCAAGAAGCGCAGGATGCTTTGATCTTTGAGGAGATTGGCCGTATGCACAGATATGGGGAAAGAGTGTCTGATGTAGAGAAGCTTGCCTTTCTGAAATATTATGCAGAGGGTGGGTCTGGCCGAGAGTCGTATCAGGAAGAAACCTTACAGGAGTTTATGCGGGAACTCATGGGTGACGGTATTCGGTTGCCGTTTTATAGAAAGATCAGTTGCTGCGAAGGGTTGTGGAGGAGTTTTGACGATAAGACCATTGTGGAATGTCAGGCTGCTCCCGGTTCAAAGGTGACGATACATTATAGCATCAGGCAGGCGGACGGCACAGAGGACAAGATGCGCATGGAGGAGATGACCCCGGCTCCGGGAGGGGTTTTCTTCAAGGAGTTCGTGTTGTTCTTCGGGGAATCGGTGCAGTATTACTTTACCAAGGAGCAGGAGAGGCAGAAGGAGATTACACAAAGCTTCTTGGTATCTTGGAAAGAGCAAGATGAGAGCAGTACCGGAAGGTTCTGTATGATCAATGAAATCCTGAAAAGTGCCTCTCTGGATGACTATGAAAGCATGGATCACGGGATTGAGGATATGTATCATAAAGAGTATTTGAGTAACAGACTGTTTACTATGAGGTAGCAGACATGATTTTAAAATCGGGAAACAGCAAAATCATCGTAGGGTATGATCTGGGGCACAGTCATTCGCAGATCAGTTATTATACGGCGGATACCAGTAAGGTGGAGACGGCTGCCAGTGTGGCCGGCACCCAGATTTACAATATTCCCACGGTGCTATGTAAAAAATATGGTGTGAATCAATGGCTTTACGGAAAAGAGGCTCTGCGGGCGACGTCAGAGGATGAAGGGATCTTAGTAGACCATCTTCTGTCCCTGGCCCGGGATGGTGAGACGGTGCAGATCGAGGGAGAACCTTATGATCCGGTGGCTCTTTTAACACTGTTTGTAAAGAAAAGTTTAAGCCTTCTTTCGGTGGCAGGCAGTGTGGACCGGATCGGCGCGTTTATGATTACCTGCGAGAAAATGGATGAGCGGTTGATGCAGGTGCTTGCCAGAGTGGTGGCAGGGGCAGGGATCAAGGCTAAGCATATCTGTTTTCAGAATTATGAAGAAAGCTTTTATCAATATATGATTCATCAGCGGTCGGAACTTCGGACCTTTGCCACGGTGATGATGCAGTGGGAGGGAAGTAAAATTCTGGCTTATCGCATGGAGACCAATGGAAGGACGACGCCAAGAGCGGTGTTTATTAGGCGGGAGGAATACGATTTCATGCAGGCTTCAGCGGATGAACAGGTTTCAGAGGATGAACAGGCTTCCCGGGATCTGGAATTTCAGAAAATTGCACGAAAGATATGCGGTGAAGAACGGATTTCAGCGGTGTATCTGATCGGAGAAGCTTTTGACAGTGAATGGATGAAGGATTCTCTGCGTTATCTGTGTCAGGGCAGACGAGTGTTCTTGGGCAGTAATCTGTACAGCCAGGGAGCCTGTCTGGGAATGATGGAGCGAATCAGGCCCAGCACTATGGGGAAAAACAGCGTTTTTTTGGGGACTGATAAGCTGAAAAGTAATGTGGGAATGCAAGTGTGCAGAAGAGGTGAAGAATCTTACTATGTGCTTCTGAATGCCGGAACCAATTGGTACGAAGCTACAAACGTGTGTGAGTTTTATTTGAGAGAAGGAAATTCCTTTGATCTGGTGGTTACGCCTTTAAATGGAAAGAAAAGCAAGATCGCACGGATGACACTGGAAGGATTGTCGGTCGGAGTGGCCAGGATAAAGTTGACAGTGAAGATGATGACGGAGGAACAGCTTTCTGTGACTGCTGAGGATCTGGGCTTTGGAGAGTTTAGGGCAGCCAGTCATCAGGTGTGGAAAGAGACACTTGGACTGTATGAGTAGAGAGGTTGGTGTTTATGGATGCCAGGTTGTGTGTTGGAAATTATGCGGTTCGTCCCTTTTGTTTTGATGGATTGAATCTGAAAGTATATTGTGTGGAAGAGCTTTGCTTTTGCTTGAAGGAAAATGCCTATTTGCTGGATACGGATATTATGGGAGATCGGTTGGTGGATTGGCTTGGGCAGGAGTGTGGACTTGAGGATCTGGCGGGGGAACTCCATCATATGGTACATAAAAAGGGTTCCTTTAGTGCTTTTGTCGCTTGTATTCTGGAATATACCGGTTTTTATGATAATGAGACGGTGCAGAAGGCTGTGCAGACTCTGAAGCAGGGAGCAGGGCTGAATGTGTTGGAAAAGCGGAAGAAGCGGATCGATTCTTTGGTGGAGCAGCGCAAATTTGTGGCGGCTGTCAGGGAGTATGATGTGCTGCTGTCAGGATGGAATGAGGCATCGAAACAAAATGCCCGGCAGGGAGATGGCTTGTACGCGGCCTTGCTTCATAATAAAGGAACTGCTTTGGCAGGACTGATGCAGTATGAAGAGGCTGCAAAAAGCTTTCTTGCAGCTTATGATGCAGATGGTGATCAGGAGAGTTTGCAATGCTTTTTGGCTGCCAAGCGAATGGGAATGAAGGATCATAGTTATATTGCCTTCGTGGCATCTGTTCCGGAATATTCTAAAATGGCTCTTGCCTTAGAGAAAAAGGTGGAGAAGTTGAATGAACAATGGGAGCAGGAAGTGGATCGTTTGCGTCTGACAGAACGGGCTCTGCTCAGGGAAGAGGATGAAAGAAGTTATCAGGATGATAACCGCAGAGTGTTACAGGTGTTGAAAGAGGATTACCGAGGCATGGTATTTTAGATGGTTTTCACACTTGACAAGCTCGGCGCATCATGGTAATATATCACCGTATTAGCAAGTTAGCAGAATAAAGTGTGTTGCACATGCGGCATGCTTTACGTCTATGTAAAAATACACTATAACTTGCAGAATGGAGGATATGATGAAGAAGAAAGTTTTAGTATGGTTAAGTGTTATGGCTATGGTTGCTGCCATGTTTGCAGGCTGTGGTCAGAAGGAAGAGGAGAAGAAAGGAAGCAGTGCTGTAGGTACTCCTGTGGAGGATATGACGACCCTGACAGTTGGTTTTGATGCAAGTTTCCCTCCTTACGGTTATCTGGAGAATGGCGAGTATGTAGGTTTTGACCTGGATCTGGCAGCGGAAGTATGTAAGAGAAATAACTGGGAGCTGGTAAAACAGCCTATTGACTGGGATGCCAGAGATATGGAGCTTTCCACAGGTTCCATCGATTGTATCTGGAATGGTTTTACCATTAATGGCAGAGAAGATTTGTATACATGGTCAGAGCCCTATGTAGATAACAGTCAGGTATTTGCTGTGGCAACGGATTCCGGTATCAAGACGAAGGCTGAGTTAAAGGGCAAGGTAGTGGCTGTTCAGAAGGAGTCTTCTGCATTGGCTGCATTGAATGATGAAGAGAATAAGGAAAACATTGCGCTGAGAGATTCTTTCAAAGAGTTGATCGAGTACGCTGATTACAATACTGCATTTATGGATCTGGAGCAGGGTGCTGTGGATGCAGTAGCCATCGATATCGGTGTGGCTCAGTACCAGATTGCAAGCCGCAAAAAAGGTGCATTTATGATGCTGGAAGGTGAAGAGAATAAGCTGGCAACAGAGCAGTATGGTGTAGGCTTCCTTCTTGGCAATGAAGATCTGAGAGATAAGATTCAGGAGACCCTGAATGCAATGGCAAAAGACGGTACGTTTGCAAAGATTGCAGAAAAGTGGGGATTGACTGACAGTATTTGTATGGGAAAATAAAGGACTGCCTGACACTACCGGGCAAGAAGGATAAGAGGTAATATGGATACTATATGGAACATCTTGTTAGATATCTATAATTTGGTATTGGAGTTGGGGGCTGTGATGGCACAGCTGGCTGAGAGCTTTTTGGTTACGGTACAGATTTTTGTGCTGACACTTGTGTTCTCTATGCCGTTGGGCTTGATCGTAGCCTTTGGAAGGATGTCCAAAAACCGCATTATCCGGGCGATAGTGAAAGCTTATATTTCAG
>JAZRJO010000376.1:0-2329 GCA_045645825.1 Acetatifactor sp.
CCGAGTATGCACACTATACCACTGATGCATACAGTATTGCTCTGTGCACACTGGTGGAAAAATACGGCCCTACCAGCATGATGATGGGTGCAACAAACAACGGCCGTGACCTTGGCCCCAGGGTTTCCTGCAGACTTCATACCGGTTTGACCGCAGACTGTACAGCTCTTGATATTGACGAGGAAAGCGGAAATGTTGCATGGACACGTCCTGCTTTTGGTGGCAACCTGATGGCAACAATCCTTTGCCCTGATCATCGTCCTCAGATAGGAACGGTGCGTCCCGGTGTATTTAAGAAGAGCGAAGTAATGGAAAATGTTGCTGAGATTATAAGAGAAGACTTGCATGTACCTCAGGATAAGATTCGCACTCAGGTTCTGGAGATCATAAAAGAGATGGGTGATGAAAACATAGACCTGGAAGGCGCCGAGATCATAGTGTCCGGTGGACGCGGAGTGGGAGGTCCCGAAGGCTTTGCCCCGTTGAGGGAGCTTGCAAAAACTCTTGGTGCAACTGTGGGTGCATCCCGTGCGGCTGTTGATGCAGGCTGGATCGGCCACGCTCATCAGGTAGGCCAGACCGGTAAGACCGTAAGCCCCAGATTGTACATTGCCTGCGGTATATCCGGTGCTATACAGCACCTTGCAGGTATTGGCGGCTCTGACGTGATTGTTGCCGTAAATAAGGATCCGGAAGCTCCTATCTTTGATGCGGCTGATTACGGCGTTGTGGGAGATCTGTTTGAGGTTCTTCCTGTGCTTACCGAGGAAATCAAAAAAATCAGGGGATAACAGTCCGGAAAGTGTGGTTATTAGGATGAAGAAATTTGCAAGCTTACTTTGTGTGATTGCCTGTGTCTTTGGGTTGACTGCCTGTGGAAGTGGGAAAGAACTGACAGAGTTTGAGCAGTCCAAAGTGGATGCCGCTGTCACAATGGCGACGGAGTACCTGATTCCCTCTTTCGACAGTTTCAGGACGCCTGAGCAGGCGGCAATGCTCAGTGAGTACACGGCGGAGGAAGTGGCGTATATCATGCTGCAGAGCATGGGGCTTACTGTGGACGGATACGGCTACCAGCAGGCGGTGTCTTCCTTCAACGGCACTTATGATGCCATCGGAGAGAGGGTAGGCATCGGTGTGGCGGAAGCCAAGATTGATGATGACAGGATTGTAGTCAACGTAGAGATCCAGGGAATAAAATCTACTGCGGAGGCGGAGATTATTTTAAGCAATGATATGTTCCTTGTCATGGAATCTGCAGCGCTGAATCCCACGGCTGCTATGAGTGATTTGATGATGAATGCAGCGCTGAATACGCTGATCGGTATGGGAACTGTGTTTGTCGTGTTGATTCTTATCAGTGCGATCATTTCCTGTTTAGGTGTTCTTCCCAAGATTCAGGCTAAGATGGCCGGAAAGAAGGAGAAGAAAGAACCCCTGCCGCAGACAGCCCCGGAAGAGGTGGCTGAGGATGATTCGGAGATAGCTGCGGTGATTGCGGCGGCTATCGCAGCAAGCCGGGGATCGGCGAGCACAGACGGATTTGTGTGTTCTTTCCGCGGGAGAACCACCAGATAATACATCCTGCTTTTAAATGAAAATGAATGAATATGGAGAAAACAAAAATGAAAAATTATACCATCACTGTAAACGGAAAAGTATATGATGTAACAGTGGAAGAAAACGCAGGTTCTGTGGCAACTTCCGCAGCGGTCAGGATTCCTGCAGCTCCCAAGGCGGTTCCGGTAGCTCCGGTGGCTCCCACGGTTGAGCCGGTAGTTCCTAAGGCAGCTCCTGCACCCGTAGCTCCGGCAGCAGCGCCCGCTCCCAGTGGGGCAGCCGGCGGTGTAAAAGTGGAAGCAGGTGCGGCAGGTAAAATTTTCAAGGTGGAAGCCAGCGTAGGCCAGGCAGTAAAGGCCGGAGATACAATCGTAATTCTGGAAGCCATGAAGATGGAGATTCCTGTGGTGGCGCCTCAAGGCGGTACTGTGGCAAGCATCAATGTAGCAGTGGGTGACAATGTGGAAGCCGGTGCTGTACTGGCTACCTTGAACTAAGCGTTGACCCAAGTAAATAAGCAGGAGGTCAACAAATGGATTATGTATTGACTACGCTTGACAACCTGATCCATCAGACAGCGTTTTTTAACCTGACCGTAGGCAACTACGTGATGATCCTGGTTGCATGTGTTTTCCTTTATCTGGCGATTGCCAAGGGGTTTGAGCCGCTTCTTTTGACCCCGATCGCATTTGGTATGTTGTTGGTTAATATTTATCCTGACATCATGCTGAGCGTAGAAGATTCTGCCAATGGAGTGGGCGGCTTATTG
>JAZRJO010000377.1:0-2425 GCA_045645825.1 Acetatifactor sp.
CCGCTTGGCCTCCGACTTCCAGCACACTCTGAAAATTCTCGCCGATAGCGATGACTGCCAGATCAAAGTTCCTGATACCCAGAGATTCCATAAAGCGCTCGTCCGTGGCATCACCGATCATGATCTGTTGAATCATTCCTACCGCCGCATCCGCACGCTCCTCATTATCATCTATGGCAAGTACTTCATGACCATTCTCAATAAATTTCTGCGCCATATGACGCCCAAAACGCCCCAGTCCGATAATCAATATTGATTTCATATTTTTCTCACTCCTTTTTCTCATTATCCTACCTGCACCTTTTCCAGAGGGTAGCTGGAAGAAACTACTCTCTTCTCTGAAGAAAACGCCAACAACATGGTAATCGACCCCACGCGGCCGCAGATCATCAAAAATGCCACCAACAGTTTGGAAAACATTCCAAGTGTGGGTGTCACACCAAAGGAAAGTCCCACAGTTGCCATGGCAGAGACTGTTTCAAACAACACCGTCATCATGGGCAGTCCTTCCACCGCAGAAATGATGACAGCCCCGGTAATCACCAACAGCAGATATGTCATAAATACACAGGATGCCGTTCTGGTGATTCCTTCTTCCATCCTTCTTCCGAATACTTCGATATTTTTCCTACGCCGAAAAGTCGTGAAAATACTGACTAACAATACCCAGAACGTAGTAGTCTTAATACCGCCTGCTGTAGAGCCTGTAGAACCACCGATCAGCATCAGACAGATCATCACCAGCTTGCCGGACTCTGTCATAACGGATAGATCTGTTGTACCAAATCCTGCGGTTCTGGCTGATACCGAATGAAACAAACTGGCCAGAACCTTTTCCCCAAAGGTCATACCTTGAAACATGTGCTGATGGTTTTCCAACAAAAAGATTACTACCGCACCACCCAATATCAGAACAATACTGATGCTTAATACCATTTTACTCTGTAGATTCAACTTCTTAAAGCAAAACTTTTTGTCTTTCACATCATGCCATACAAAAAATCCTAAACCTCCAAGGAAAATCAACCACATGATCACTGTGTTTACATACCAATTGTCTGCAAACCCCATCAAAGAAGTAAATTGTCCCGTCTCACTTCCCATCAGGTCAAATCCTGCATTACAGAACGCCGATATGGAATGAAAGATCGCATAATAAATTCCTTTCCCCCAGCCAAACCTTGGTATAAAATCAAAACTTAATAATAGTGCTCCCACACCTTCTATACTCAGTGTTCCCAGTGCAATAAACTTAGACATCCTGACAATACCGCCGATCTGGGGCGCAGAGATAGAATTCTGCATGATGGACCGCTGGCTCAGAGTGATCTTTCGCTTGGTAAAAGCCATGATCACAATGGCAATTGTCATAAATCCCACACCACCGATCTGGATCAGTGACAGGATCAGCAATTGTCCAAACAGCGTCCAATGTGTAGCCGTATCAAACCGTATCAGCCCTGTTACACAAGTGGCAGAAGTGGCCGTAAAAAAACAATCCGTAATGGGAGAACTTCCTGCCCCCTTCGTAGCAAAGGGCATGGCCAGAAGTACTGTGCCCAGTAAAATGATCGAGCAATATCCACCTAATATCAACTTCATGGGTGACAATCTTTGCCACATACTCTTCTTCGTCTTCACATTTTTTCCTTTCATCCCACAAATGATTCAGTAAGGGGAGGCGCTTTGCACCTCCCTACATGTAAATACCTTATCTATTGTAATAATAGTAACACATTACAACCCCAAAAGCAAGGCTTAGATTTCCCCTTCCTCAAAACACTGTCTGCACCAACAACATATATAAAACCGTTCCACCGGCAATAGACAAGAGCATCTGTCGCTTCCATCGGTGCAGCACAACAACCGCTGCCATACCGATGATTTCCGGTATCCCTCTGCTGCCATCAAACACACTCACATTCTTCAGACAGTAAATTACCAACATCCCAAACACCGCCCCAGGCAACACTTTTCCAAGATACTGCACGTACTTAGGCGTAGGCTTTCCTGCCGGAAATAACCAAAAAGGCAGAAACCGCGTAAGCATGGTTCCAATGATGACCATGAGGATCGTAATCATCTGCTGCTTCAAAGTCATGCCACATCACCGCCTTTCTCAATAGGTTTTTTAAGCAATGTCAGCACTCCCAGAATCGCCGCCATAGCCGGAATCATAAAATCATCCGCCCCAAACAAGGTCAAGCAGATGAGCGAAAGTCCAATCCCCAGAAATGCACTGGTATGGTTCTTATCCTTCATCCACTGCTCCATAAAGATCACCACAAACATAGCAGTCATAACAAAGTCAAGTCCTTTCGTGTCAAACGCGATCAATGACCCAAACAACCCGCCCAATGTGGCTCCAAAAAACCAATAAAAATGATCAAGCAGCGTCACAAAGAACATAAACCATCCTTTATCC
>JAZRJO010000378.1:0-7130 GCA_045645825.1 Acetatifactor sp.
TAAACGGAGGCTCTCATAAGGTGGGATGTCTGACACTGCCCATGTCCTCCGGTAATACAGAGCGTCAGATCCAGTTTATGCAGGATCTTCATACTACCATTCTGTGTTGCACCCCTTCCTATGCAGCTTACATTGGCGAGACCTTAAAGGAAATGGGGATTTCTCCTGATGAGCTGGACCTGAAGGCAGGTATTTTCGGCGCAGAACCCTGGACAGAAGAGATGCGTCGTGACATTGAGAAAAATCTGGGTATCAAAGCATACGACATCTATGGACTGACGGAGACTTCAGGTCCCGGTGTTGCTTTTGAGTGTGAGGAACAGAGTGGTATGCACATCAATGAAGACCACTTCCTGGCAGAAATCATCGATCCTGAGACCGGAGAGGTATTGCCGGAAGGATCTAAGGGTGAGCTGGTATTTACCAGTCTTGATAAAGAAGCATTCCCTCTTTTAAGATATCGTACCAGAGACATCTGTATTCTTTCCAGAAAGAAATGTTCCTGCGGGCGTACTCTGATCAAGATGACCAAGCCTATGGGAAGAAGTGATGATATGATGATCATCCGTGGTGTGAACGTATTCCCGTCCCAGATTGAGACTGTACTGATTAAGGAAGGATATTCTGTAAACTATCTGATCGAGGTAGACAGGGAGCGTAATACAGATACACTGGATGTCTATGTAGAGCTGACACCTGAACAGTTCTCCGATACTGTGAAAGATCTCGCTAAGAAGGAGAAGGCGCTTGCGGGAGCCATTAAGACCATGCTGGGTATCAGCCCGAAGGTTCATCTGGTAGCTCCCAAGACCATTGCCAGAAGCGAAGGTAAGGCTGTCAGAGTTATCGATAAGAGAAAACTGCACGACTAAGTAATTCGCTTGTAGAGAGGAGGCTTTTTCAATGAGTGTAAAGCAAATATCAGTTTTTATTGAGAATAAGAAGGGTAAGCTGGCGGAAGTGACCAAGTACATTGCAAGCCATGAAGTGAATCTTCGTGCTCTGTCCATCGCCGATACCCAGGATTTTGGTATTCTTCGTATTATCTGCGAAAATCCGGACAAAGCAAATGAAGTGCTGAAGGAAGGCGGTTATATTACTACTGTTACCGATGTGCTGGCCACAGCTATCTCTGACGAACCGGGAAGCCTTGCAGCGATTCTGGAGGTGCTTTCTGAGGCCGGTGTGGTGGTGGAATACACTTATGCATTCTTATCTGCTGACAAGGGTGCTTACATGATCCTTCGTGTAGATGAAAATCAGGCAGCAGCTGCTGCTCTTGCAGGTGCCGGCATCAAGACAGCTGATCAGGATGAATTGTTCTAAAGCCTGTGGATTGCCGGAGATATAAAAAATTGAAAAAATTGAAAGAAACCCTTGCTTTTTTTGCAAGGGTTTTGTATAATAAGAAGGCTTTAATGCTTTAAAGCGTTGTACTTTAAAAGTTTAAAGCGGGATAGTGCAAGCGAAGTAGTATGTGTACGCAAATCCAACATTTGGAGGTATGGTCATGGTTACCAAGGTTATTTTTTTGATTATTTTCTTTGCAGTGATGGTTGGTGTGGGGTTGTATTCCAGAAAGCATGCCACTAATGTAAATGATTTCGTTCTGGGTGGGCGCAGTGTGGGTCCCTGGCTGACAGCATTTGCATACGGAACTTCTTATTTTTCGGCAGTTGTTTTTGTGGGCTATGCAGGGCAGTTTGGTTATAAATACGGTGTGTCTGCCACTTGGATCGGTATCGGCAATGCGATCATCGGTTCCTTGCTTGCATGGGTGATCCTGGGCAGAAGAACCAGGGTGATGAGTAAGCATTTATCAGCATCCACAATGCCGGATTATTTCGGAAAAAGATACGATTCTAATGGGATACGGATTGCGGCATCTGCTATTTCCTTTGTTTTCCTAATTCCTTATACTGCATCTGTGTACAACGGATTGTCCAGATTGTTTGGAATGGCTTTTAACATTCCTTATTCTGTATGCGTGATTGCTATGGCGGCATTGACCGGTGTGTATGTGATTCTGGGTGGTTATATGGCTACTGCCATCAACGATTTTATTCAGGGTATCATCATGCTGGGCGGTATCGTGGCAGTGATCGTGGCAGTGCTGAATGGTCAGGGCGGTTTCTATGAAGCTATCAGAAAATTGTCGGAGATCGAGAGTGATGTACCGCTGACATTAGGGCAGAAGGGCGTATTTGCTTCCTTCTTCGGACCGGATCTGCCGAACTTGCTGGGCGTTGTGGTTCTGACATCTCTGGGAACCTGGGGACTTCCACAGATGGTACATAAGTTTTATGCCATCAAGGATGAGAAATCCATTAAGTCCGGAACCATCATATCCACTTTCTTTGCCATAGTAGTTTCCGGCGGATGCTACTTCCTGGGTGGTTTCGCAAGGCTGTTTGACACACCGGCTATCTATTCTGAGACCGGAAGCATCATTTACGATGCCATCGTTCCCAGTATGCTTTCCACCTTACCGGATATCCTGATTGGTATAGTGGTGGTTCTGGTGCTGTCCGCTTCCATGTCCACCCTGTCATCTTTGGTATTGACTTCCAGCTCCACGCTGACCCTTGACCTGATCAAAGGCAATATCGTAAAAGACATGGATGAAAAGAAGCAGCTTCTGTGCATGAGAATCATGTTGGCATTCTTTATCGTGATCAGTGTAGTGATCGCACTGGATCCGCCTACCTTCATAGCTCAGCTCATGGGAATCTCATGGGGAGCGCTGGCAGGTGCATTTCTGGCACCTTTCATGTACGGCTTGTACTGGAAGGGCGTGACCAAAGCAGCTGTGTGGGCAAGCTTTGCTTGTGGCGTTGTGCTGACTGTCGCCAATATGTTCTTTCAATTTATCGCATCAACCATTAATGCAGGTGCCATTGCCATGGTTGCAGGTCTGATCGTGGTACCTATTGTTAGTTTGGTGACACCGAAGATGGATGAGAAGAAATTGGATGAAGTGTTCGGTTGCTATAATGAAACAGTAGTGGTAAGTAAAAAGAAATCCATAGAAGAATAATATAAAATTATAAAAACAAAAGGCTGTGCAACAATGACGGTTGCACAGCCTTTTGTTTTTACATATTACGTTTCCGCCCCTCCGCTCAAAACCTGCTGAATAAACTGTGTAGTAGCCTCTTCATACCGCTTGGGCGACACCATATAGCACAGCCCGTGCCCGGCTTCCGGTATGGTCTCAAAGCGTATATTGGAGGCGCATGCCTTGTGAATCTCCCGGCTCATATCGCAGGGCACAAAACGGTCGTCCTCCCCATGGATCAGCAAAATGGGAATCTTGGTGTGCTGTACCGCACTTGCCGCACTGCTTTCCTCCAGATCAAAGTGTCCGAAGAGAAAGGCACCCAGCCGGATAAAGGGGTAGAAGAGCTTAGGCGGCAAGTGCATGTCTTTGCAGACCTTACAGATGATCGCTTTAGGTGAGGAGTAAGGGCAGTCAGCCATGATACCTACCACATTGTCCGGGAGCTCTAAGTCGGCAGCCATCAGCACGGTGGCGGCGCCCATGGAAAGGCCGGAGAGAATGATCTTTACATTTTCTCCAAAACGGGAACGGGCATAGTTGATCCAGCTTAGGCAGTCTTTTCGTTCTTCCACACCGAAGGTGATGGACGCACCCTCGCTTTTGCCGTGGGAACGCTGATCTACTACCAGAGCGTTCTGCCCCAGTTTGCCGGCCAGGTGGCTGCCACCGCACAGATCCAGAATGGCACTGCTTTTGTAGCCGTGGAATAAAATCTGGAGTGGGGCGTTGTCTGCTACATGATAATATCTGGCATATAACTTTTTGCCATCATGGGATGTAATGGTCACCGGCTCGAAGGGGCGGGAAAGCATCTCATCTATGGACTTCTGGATACCGCTTCGCCGCTGGTCATATTGCT
Organism: Acetatifactor sp.; assembly: GCA_045645825.1. Lineage (GTDB taxonomy): Bacteria > Bacillota > Clostridia > Lachnospirales > Lachnospiraceae > Acetatifactor. Next base: position 3,921 of record JAZRJO010000378.1, read on the forward strand.
CGCCGTGGGGCAGATGGTACTCTGCATCCTCCACACGTTTGGGGGCGAAGAACGCTAAACGGTAGCAGAAATAGGATACGGCTATGATCAGGATCGCAAATAATATCAAGATTGCAAGTAATAACATATCAAAAACTCCCTTCACCTCTTTAGGGATTAGTTTCTGCAAAGATTAGTGCTTTATACAGCGGGGTGGTGCTAAAAATATGATATAGCAGATGAGAAAGGATGTCAAATAATTTCAGCCTCTTATGTGAATATATTGCGAATATATTTCCACACACCGGAATAATTTATAACAGGAGGTGTGGAAATGTCTGACAAATGGAAATTGGCGAAGGCCATAGCGATCCCGGTGATCGGAGGCGCTGTGACAGGGTTACTTACCGGTGGAGGAATGAGAGACTTTGCGATGTTGAATAAACCACCACTGTCAGCGCCCGGGTGTCTGTTCCCCATCGTATGGACGATTCTGTATACGCTTATGGGAATCTCATCTTACCTGATCTGCGAAAACAGCACAGGAGAAAAGCGTAGGCAGGCGTTGTTTCTTTATGTAGCGCAGCTGATAGTGAACCTGTTGTGGTCTTTCTTTTTCTTTGTGCTGGATTGGTACCTGTTTTCTTTCGTCTGGCTGGTGGTATTGTGGGTGCTGATTTTCCAAATGATAAGAGAATTTTCTGAAATATCAAAGATTGCAGCTTACATAAACATCCCTTACTTACTTTGGGTAACCTTTGCAGGATACCTGAATCTGGGTATATGGTGGCTGAATCGGTAAGAATCACATGGCAGACTCTTGGTAAAGGGTCTGCCAATTATTTTGGGCAAAAAATATGGAATATAGGAAAAGATTGTGGTAAAATAACCTTATTCAAGGCATGGAGCCGCGCCAAAGCGCAGTGCATATGCTGCACAAGAGTAAGGAGCATTATTGTGAAGATACAGAATGAAAAAAAGGGCTTAAATATCAATGCAAAATCTTTTATTACAGCAACTGTGATTATATTTGTTTTGATGATTGTCACGTATCTGTTGACGTTTTTGATTCCTGGCGGAGAATACCAAAGGATAATGGATGAAAGTGGTAATCCGGTTATTGACACGGCATCCGGATTTCGCAATGTAGAAGGCGGAATCCCTTTTTGGAAGTGGATTCTGTCGCCTTTTTTGGTGTTAGGGGCAGAGGGGAATGGGTCTTTGATCGCGGTACTCATTTTTCTGTTGGTTATCGGCGGTGTATTTAATAGTTTGGACAAGTGTGGGTTGATGCAGTATATGCTGGGAAAGATCACATCACGTTTCGGGCAGAGCCGCTATCGGTTAATGGCTTTGGTGACGCTGTTTTTCATGGCCATGGGATCTTTTGTGGGTTCTTTTGAGGAATGTGTGCCGTTGGTGCCTATTGTTGTGGCACTGGCAGTGAGCCTTGGATGGGATGCCTTAACCGGGATTGGTATGAGTCTTCTGGCGATCGGGTGTGGTTTTGCAGCAGGTATTTGTAATCCCTTTACAGTGGGGGTGGCTCAGCAGCTGGCGGGACTTCCTATGTTCTCGGGCATGTGGTTACGGGCACTTGGATTTGTAGTGATTTACGGACTGCTGCTGGTATTTTTACGCCGTTATGCCAAAAGAATTGAGAGACCGCTTAAGTCTGTCGAAAGGATTTCTTTTGAGGAAAATAAGGCCATGGACAAGGGGCTTATATGTTTTGCATCTATTGTGAGTGTGGGGATTTTGCTGGTGTTAAGCTCAGTGTTTGTAACGGCCTTGCAGGATGTTACCATGATCATTGTGGCGGTGATGTTCCTGGCGGCAGGCATTGTGGCCACGCTTGTGTCGGGCATGGGAGCAGACAGGCTGGGGCGAACATTCCTGGATGGACTCATCAGTGTGTTGCCGGCGGTTTTGATGATTCTCATGGCAAATTCGATCAAGTATACCATGGTGGAGGCGCATATTCTGGATACGATCCTGCATGGAGCTGTGGAAGCCACAGGGCAGCTTCCCGGGTGGACGGTGATTTTGTTTGTTTACCTGGTGGTGCTGGTGATGAATTTCTTTATACCGTCAGGATCTGCAAAAGCATTTCTGTTAATGCCGCTGATCGTACCGGTTGCCCGGGTGTTTGGGATTTCGGCGCAACTTTGTGTGGTGGCGTTTGCCTTTGGGGATGGATTTTCAAATGTGTTTTATCCTACCAATCCGGTACTCTTGATCAGCCTGGGGCTGGCGGATGTCAGTTATGGAAAATGGGTGAAGTGGAGTTGGAAGTTCCAGATGATAAACCTGGTGTGTACAAGTCTGTTGTTACTTGTGGGGCTTGGTATAGGTTATTAATTAAAAAAAATTCACCTTTTTTGGTATTAATAGTTGCGTAAATCGGCAAGATATAATAAAATATATCCATGGGCGAATGTGCCTAATAAGATATAAACTGCGATTTCTCATCGTTAGATTTGACCTTGATGTGAATGATGACAGTCAACAAAGGAGATAGAAAATGAAACAAGATATGATTGTTATTCTTGATCTGGGAAGCACGGAGAATACAGTGCTGGCAAGACAGATTCGTGATTTAGGTGTGTACAGTGAGATTCATCCCCATGATATTACCTTGGAGGAGCTTAACGCTCTGGATAATGTGAAAGGTATTATTTTAAATGGTGGCGAGAACAGAGTGGTTGATGGCGTGGCAGTAGAGGTTCGTCCGGAACTGTACAGTTGCGGATATCCCATCATTTCTGTAGACTATCCCGGTTCTCAGTGTGATAAGCAGTATGATAAGGTTCCTTCTGAGGAAGTGTTGAAAGCATTTCTTTTTGAGGAGTGCGGTGCCCAGGCAAATTGGAATATGAAGAATTTTATTGAAGATCAGGTTGAATTGATCCGTAAGCAGGTTGGAGACAGGAAGGTGCTGTTGGCATTGTCCGGCGGTGTAGATTCTTCCGTGGTGGCCGCCCTGTTGATTAAAGCTATCGGCAAACAGCTTGTATGTGTACACGTGAACCATGGTCTTATGCGTAAGAATGAGTCTGAGAGTGTGGTAGAAGTATTCCGGAATCAGCTGAATGCTAACCTGATCTATGTGGATGCAGTGGAGAGATTCCTTGGCAAACTGGAAGGTGTGGCAGATCCTGAGGAGAAGCGTAAGATTATCGGCGGAGAGTTTATCCGCGTATTTGAAGAAGAGGCAAGAAAGCTGGAAGG
>JAZRJO010000379.1:0-4139 GCA_045645825.1 Acetatifactor sp.
CTTTTGCAAATAATAGCCGATAAATTCAAAGAATCCGGCACCTTCTTTAAAGATGCCCAGATGGCAGTTTCTTTCGAAGGCAGAAACCTAACCGCCAGGCAAGAACAAGAAATCGCCGACACCATCATGGCAAACAGTGCCATCCGCATTGTCAGCATCATAGACAGTAACAAGGATCTGGAGACCCTGATGAAAGAGCGTGTAGAAAGCTATCAGGAGACACAGCAATACGCCCAACCGGCACCCTATATCCCCCAGGATTATAGCGCCATGGACATCCCGCCCGCAGCTGATTTTTACAAAGGCAACCTACGTTCGGGCCAGACCTTAGAGTGTGCATCCAGCGTCACTCTGATCGGTGATGTGAATCCCGGTGCCACCATCATTTCCGGTGGCAATATCGTAGTATTGGGTTCCCTGAAAGGCAATGCCTGTGCAGGTGCCTCGGGAGATGAGAACTGCTTTATCTTTGCATTGGACATGCGCCCCATACAGCTCCAGATCGGAGATCTGATCGCTAAGAGTCCCGATAAGGAAAAAGAAAGTGGTTGGGGTAAAAAGAAAACAAAGGAAGAAAACAGTAAGTATTCAGCCCAGATCGCGGTAGTGCGGGATGGCTATATCGGTATTGAGCCAATGACCAAAGGTTGTCTGGATCGCCTGTAAGTGGCAGTCTAAAACATAAAAGGTACAAAAATGTCAGGAGGAGACAGTAAATGAGTGAAGTAATTGTAATCACGTCCGGAAAGGGCGGAGTAGGTAAGACCACTACTACAGCAAATGTAGGAACAGGTCTTGCCATGTTGAACAAGAAGGTAGTAATGATCGATACGGATATCGGACTCCGTAATCTGGATGTGGTTCTGGGATTAGAGAACCGTATCGTGTACAATCTGGTAGACGTAATCGAAGGAAAGTGCCGTCTGAAACAGGCCCTGATCAAGCATAAGAAGTATCCCGAGCTTTGCCTGCTTCCTTCTGCACAGACAAGAGATAAGGACGCTGTTACTCCTGAACAGATGATAGAGTTGGTTGAGGAATTAAAGAAAGAATTTGATTACATTCTGTTAGATTGTCCCGCAGGTATTGAGCAGGGCTTTAAGAATGCCATTGCAGGTGCAGACAGAGCCCTGGTAGTGACCACCCCCGAAGTATCTGCTATCCGCGATGCCGATAGAATCGTAGGATTGCTGGAAGCCAATGAGATGAAGAAGATTGACCTGATCATCAACAGACTCCGCATAGATATGGTAAAGAGAGGTGATATGCTGAAAGTGGAGGATGTATGTGACATTCTGTCCATTAACCTGATCGGTGTGGTTCCCGATGATGAACAGATCGTGGTATCCACCAACCAGGGAGAACCCCTTGTAGGAACAGATTGTCTGGCAGGTCAGGCTTATCACAATATCTGTCAGCGTGTTACAGGTGAAGAAGTACCTTTCATGGATCTGGATGCCAAGAAGGGTGTAATGTCGATGATCAAGGGATTATTTAAAAAATAAGGGGGGATCGCCATGAAGATAATGGATTTTTTCCGTAAAAAAGGCTCGGGAGAAATTGCGAAGGATCGTTTGAAATTATTGTTGGTTTCTGACAGAGCCAACTGTTCACCGGAGATTATGGAGATGATCAAGAATGATATCATTGCAGTGATCTCCAAGTACATGGATATTGATGCTCAGGGTCTGGATATTCAGATCACTGAGACAGAGTCTGAGGGCAACAACGGTACAGTGCCGGCATTATTTGCCAATATTCCCATCAGGGATATGAAGCATAAGCCCGTCAGATAAGAAAGATTCAGAAAAAATTCAGCTAAGATTTACATAAGAAAGCGAACATTAAAAGCTGCGGTATCGAGATACATAAGACCGCAGCTTTTTATGTTCCCATGGGGATCAATGCTACTTTTGGCAGCATTCTCATTTGCCCTTCTTCATCTGGCGTGCAATATATTCCAGATGCATAAGCTGTTCAGCATTCAGTTCACGCAGTGCTTCCGTAATGCTGCGAAGTTTTGCAGGACAAGGGTTGGTCTCGTCAAAAAATTCAGTGGGTGTCACGCCGAGATATTCGCAGATATAGAAGAAAGCAGCCATGGATGGCAAGGCTTTCTGATTTTCAATGGAATTAATGTAACCAGCACTCTGTCCGATACTGAGGCTCATTTCTCTGGCGGATACGTCTTTTTGATTGCGGAGTGTAGACAATCTTTGATAGAAAAAATCTTCGTACATTTTTATCACCTCTCTTTTTTCATTCTACGATATCTATACCCGCAAACTATTTGATATAATCGGATAATTTTATTGATTTATTGCATATAATAAGTTATTATTAAAATATAAATTGATGAAAACTAAACTAGAGAACAAGTTGTGTATTGTTAGAGGGTGTATGTTATGCATAAAAAAACAAAGAGTATTTGGAAACTAGTAGGAAGTATATGTCTGTTTTTGGTGTTTTGTGTAATTAGTCAGTACGCTTTTCCACGTTGGCTTGCCGGAACGGATGCGGGAGATAGTGAGGGCAAACCACTAATGATTAAGGTGGAAGGCTCTGCGGAAACTTTTGAGATCAATCTGGCTGTAAAAAGTACTTCTGAAATGAGCTTTGAACAGTTTCTTGGAGAGAAATTGAAAATTTCCGGGAGAAAAGATGCAGAACATGGATATTTTGAAGGGAAAGTTGTATGGAACGGACAGAAGATTTATATTGTAAATTTAGAAAACAACGATTCTGTGGAGCTTCGGGAAGACATTCGTTCATTTATGATCGGTGACTATTATGTTTCAACCTTGTATGATGCAGAGAAAGAAGAGATGGAGTTGCTGATATTTTATTGCCCGTAGTTCAATTTGCTTTACATATAGTGCATGAAGTGGTAAAATAAGAATAACTTTGAGAAGGTTACATGGAGGCAAAAAGAATGGTAAAGCATATTATTTTATGGAATTTAAAAGATGAGTATTCACCGGAGCAGAAGGAACAGATCAAGGTGGAGATTAAAGAAGCCATTGAGTCATTACAGGGAAAAGTACCCGGACTTATTGATATTAAGGTGCAGATCGTTGGTTTGGCATCCTCCAATGCAGATCTGATGCTGGATGCTACGTTAGAGAGCGAAGAGGCACTGAAGGGTTATGCTGTGCATCCGGAGCATGTAAAAGTGGCCAATGAGAATGTGCGGCCTTATACAAAGTTCAGAAGCTGCCTGGATTTTGAAATCTAGCTTGTGCGGCCCCTTTTAACTTACTGAGAAAAATGAATACGTGGGAGGTATTTCAAATGATAGAGAACAATGAAGTAATGGAAGCTGTGGAGACTATGGCGGATTATTCCAAGGAGCCGGAGGCATCTGTGATCAAGCCCGACGACGGACAGGGCAATATCCTGCTTTCTGGAAAGTCTGCCAATAATGTGCTGGCATGGGATAAGCTGAAGGTTTATCTGGAGGAGAAGACAGACCTGGAAGTGAAGGTGGGTGGTATTACCAATGGCGGCGTGATCTGCTATGTGGAAGATATCAGGGGATTTATTCCCGCTTCCCAACTGTCACTGGACTATGTGGAAGATACCAATGTATTTTTGGGGAAAACTTTGAAGGCCAGAGTGATCACTGTGGATAAGGAGAAGAAGAAACTGGTTCTGTCTGCCAAGGTGGTTCTGAAGGAGGAAGCAGAGAAGGAGCATGCCCGTAAGATTGCCATGGTGGTTCCCGGCAGTGTATTGGAAGGTACTGTAGAAAGTCTGATGCCTTATGGTGCTTTCATCAATCTGGGTGATGGATTAAGCGGATTGGTACATATCTCTCAGATCAGCCAGAAGCGGATCAAGAAGCCTTCTGAGGTGCTGGCTGTAGGAGATCAGGTGAAAGCGAAAGTGCTGAATACTAACAACGGTAAGATTTCTTTGAGCCTGAAGGCGCTACAGGAAGTGGAGAAGGAAGAAAAGGCTGATATCATCGAAGAGTTCCATTATGAGTCTGACGGTGAAGCTACCACCAGCTTGGGCAGTCTTTTTGCCAATATTAAGCTGGATCTGTAAGACCGGTTGAGGTGTCTATGATTATATTAGTATGTGTTGTTGTGATGGCAGCTGTATTTGCCGGTGATCTGTGGGTCAAAGATTATATT
>JAZRJO010000380.1:0-1917 GCA_045645825.1 Acetatifactor sp.
TAGGAAGGATCCGTTCCCAGGTTCATTCGGCAATATGAAGAAGGTAGCTGTCGCAGGTATCAAGACTACAGCTGAAGGGACTCCTATTCAGGTTTATGAGGAAAAACCGACTGTTTTGTCAGGTAATATCGGCAATATTGGAGCCTCACATATTCATAGCTCTATGGCAAGCTTGGATCTTTGGGGTAAGGATTCAGAGAAAACAATTAATGACCCTTGTCCTGCCGGATATAAGGTGCCATATGCTGGTCAGGATCAGACCAATGACCTAAGTAAGACACCTTTTGCAGCGCTTTCTGGTTTGAAATTCAACTCTGGAGTGTTTGAGTTAGGCTCAGCTACATTTGGCTCTACTGGTTGCTATCTTCTCAATACGACAGAAGCACACACTGCGAGCTCGGACTTGCTGATTGAAGAGAATATATGCTATCTTTGGACAGCTAGCAGAAATGCCAATCGTCAGGGAGGATGCATCAGAATATCTATGGGGGCGGCTGTAGAAGCTGCATATTGGATAAAAACGTCAGATTCACAAGCACAATATCAGGCAAAGAATAATGCCTTTGCCGTGCGTTGCCAGAAGATACGATAATCCAATGTCAAAACCCTTTAAAATACTTCTGATCGTATTGTCAGCATGCGTCTCCTGCACACGGGAAGAGAATCCCATGCAGGCTGATGATTCGTGTTTTACTGCGGTTTTTGAAAATCTCTCATCTGACTGCCGTTTTGAGTGGAAGAGTGGCGATGAAATCTCCATAAATGGATATTTATATAGAACTGCAGAGGGCGGCCTGCAAGCTTCTTTTGCTCCTGTTGGGCAGAAGATTCCCCAGGCTGACGAATACTTTGCTGTGTATCCGGCAGATCTGGATATTTACGGAAAAGGTGTTAAAGGAACTCTTTCACAAACGATATTGCTTGACACTGATGGGAACTTGCCAGAGGCTGCAAAGGCATCTGTTGCAAAGTCCACGACCAGGTCTTTGACATTTCGGAATGTGTATTCATTTCTTTCTGTTGATGTCCAGACTGAAGGGGTAAAGGAGATGACAATTCATTCCAAAGGGGGTGAAACCCTCTCTGGGAACTATTCTATTGACTATACCGACCAAAATCCAGTCCTGTTTGTCCCAAAGGGACACACAACTGTTTCGGTAGCAAGCAGTGGTGGCGATGCTTTTAGAAAAGGTTCACGTCTGCGCATCCCCCTCTTGCCTTGTACGCTTTCGGACGGCTTTGATTTCTCCGCGCAGTTTGACTCACAGCCGGAATCTTCTTGGAAAACGTCAGTGACCAGCACCAGGACTTTGCTTCGTGGGGGAAATACAGAAATTGGAGAATTTCATTACGACCACAATGCAGGAGAAGGAACTCTGGAAATATCTACGGATGTTGATGTTTTTCTTGATCCAAACAACTGTCTGGACACTCCGGTTTCAGAATTGATTTTCGGCTCATTCAGTGAGATGCACGGGGGTGATCTGGTGCCTGGAATATGCGAGCAGTATATTGTGAATCCTTCATTCGAAGAGTGGATAGATGCTGGGCAGATGGGGGAGTCGAAGAACGAACTTGTCTTTATCAATAACTATGCAGTGGTAAAGGATCCAGATGTGGCTTATCCTTGGGAAAAACGCATTGTTGGAACAGATGCTTCTGTTGCTGTAGATGAAGATGAGCAGTTTAATACGCATAGATCACAAAAGGTTGAAGTGAGAGAAGGCTCCAGCGCAAGCATATTGCAGCGTCTTGCCCTCCCACTATATCGTACAGAGCGATATAAGGTCAAAGTACATGCTAAAGCCTTGGGCAATGTCTGCATAAAAGTGGCCTTTCATGGAGTGGGAGCAAAGGAGGCAGAAGTCTTGTCTGAAAGTACCCTTACGATTGAAAAACTAAGTGAAGAATGGTCAG
>JAZRJO010000381.1:0-5763 GCA_045645825.1 Acetatifactor sp.
CAGGTATCCCACAGCTTTTCGTCTTTCCTTCGGAACCGGAATCTGTATCTTGCCGCTAAGATACTGACCTGTCACAGAATCAGGATTGTTCATAATATCCTCAGCCGTACCGCAGGCTACCACTTCTCCCCCATGGGAACCGGCTCCCGGGCCGATATCCACGATATAATCTGCTGCCAGCATGGTATCCTCATCATGCTCCACCACCACCAGCGTATTGCCCAGATCCCGCAGGCTCTTCAGGGTATTTAATAATTTATCATTGTCCCTCTGATGCAGACCGATGCTGGGCTCATCCAGGATGTAACACACACCTACCAGACCGGAACCAATCTGGGTGGCCAGGCGGATACGCTGGGCTTCCCCGCCGGACAAGGATGCCGTAGCCCGGGCCAGAGACAAGTATTCCAGACCTACATCTTTCAAAAATCCTACCCTGGCCCTAATTTCCTTCAACACCTGCTTACCGATCAGCTGCTGCTGTGTGGTGAGCTTCATGTTTTCCACGAAATCATACAAATCTGCAATGGACAAGGAAGTCACTTCATAAATATTCTTATCAGAAACAGTCACAGCCAGAGATTCTTTCTTAAGTCGCATCCCTTTACACTCACTGCAGGGAGTAATACGCATAAAGGTCTCATATTCCTGCCGCATGATCTCAGAAGCAGTCTCCCTGTACCTACGTTCCACGTTTTTGATCAGTCCTTCAAAGGCTACAGGGTACACACCTTTGCCCCTCTGCCCCTGATAATGCACCTCCACCTCTTTCCCTCCGGTTCCATGGAGCAGCACATGCTGAACCTTCTCCGGATATTGTGCAAAAGGCGTATCCAGATCAAAATGATATTCTTTACAAAGGGCCTGCAAAATGGCATGAGAAAAACTGCCCTTATCGGTACAGGACTGCCAGCCCAGAACCGCAATGGCTCCATCATTGATGCTGACTGACTGGTCAGGAATCATCAGCTCCACATCAAATTCCATTTTATATCCCAATCCAAAACAAACCGGACAGGCACCAAAAGGGTTATTAAAAGAAAAACTTCTGGGTTCCACTTCGCTGATACTGATCCCACAATCAGGACAGGAAAAGCTTTGGCTGAAGTTCACCGGCTCTCCTCCGATCACATCCACCACCATAAGCCCCTCTGCCAGTTCCAGCACATTCTCAATAGAATCTGTCAGACGCCTCTCAATCCCAGGCTTCACCACCAGACGATCCACCACGATCTCAATATTGTGCTTGATATTCTTATCCAGCTTGATCTCCTCTGTCAGTTCATAGAGACTGCCGTCCACACGCACACGCACATAACCGCTTCTCTTGGCACGGTCAAGCACCTTCACATGCTCACCCTTACGCCCCTTCACCACCGGCGCAAGCAGCTGGATCCTGGTACCCTCACCCATCTCCATGATCTGATCCACCATCTGATCCACAGACTGCTTGGCAATCACATGCCCGCACTTGGGGCAATGAGGAATACCAACTCTGGCATATAACAGTCTGAAATAATCATAAATCTCCGTAACAGTCCCCACCGTAGACCTGGGATTACGATTGGTAGACTTTTGATCAATGGAAATAGCCGGCGACAAACCGTCTATCCGCTCTACGTTGGGCTTCTCCATCTGCCCCAGAAATTGCCTTGCATAAGAAGACAGAGACTCCATATAACGCCGCTGCCCTTCTGCATAAATCGTATCAAAAGCAAGGGAGGACTTGCCGGAGCCGGACATACCGGTCAACACAACCAGCTCATTTCTGGGAATGTCTACATTGATTCCCTTTAAATTATTTTCATATGCGCCCCGAATCTTAATATACTCCCGGGGGCGCATCTTCTTGACTTCTTCCATTCTACTCCTCCATATCCAGCAGTCGTTTCTTCAGCTCGATCATTTTATCACGCAGCTCGGCTGCCGCCTCGAAGTTCAGATCTGCCGCCGCCTTCTGCATCTTCTTCTGCACCTCTGCCACTAGCTTCTCCAGTTCCTTCCGGTCCATAGACTCCGGATCCTTCTCAAACCGCACCTCTTCCCTGGCAATCTCCTTGGAGATACTGATCAGATCTCTCACAGCCTTCTTAATAGTCTGAGGGGTGATTCCGTGCTCCTCGTTATACTGCATCTGGATCTTGCGGCGACGTTCGGTCTCATCCAGCGCCGCCCGCATGGAATCCGTGATCACATCTGCATACATGATCACATGCCCCTCTGCATTACGGGCTGCACGCCCGATGGTCTGCACCAGAGAAGTCTCGCTTCTTAAGAACCCTTCCTTATCCGCATCCAAAATGGCCACCAGGGAAATCTCCGCAATATCCAGACCTTCCCTCAAAAGATTGATTCCCACCAGCACATCAAACACATCCAGACGCATATCACGAATGATCTGCGCCCTCTCCAGTGTATCAATGTCCGAATGCAGATACTTCACCCGGATACCCACTTCTTTCATATAATCAGTCAGATCCTCCGCCATCCGCTTGGTCAGCGTGGTGATCAATACTTTATTATGCCTCGAAGTCTCTTTTTTTACTTCTGCGATCAGATCATCGATCTGCCCTTCCACCGGCCGCACATCCACCTCCGGATCCAAAAGCCCTGTAGGCCGGATGATTTGCTCTGTCCGAAGCAGCTCATGCTCCTCCTCATACACCGACGGTGTGGCCGACACAAACATCATCTGATCAATATGCCCCTCAAACTCTTCAAAATTAAGCGGTCTGTTATCCAGCGCCGAAGGCAGACGAAACCCATAATCCACCAACGTGTTCTTCCTGGACCGGTCTCCTGCATACATCCCTCGTATCTGGGGAATGGTCATATGCGACTCATCAATAATGATCAGAAAATCATCCCCAAAATAATCCATCAGAGTCTTAGGCGGTTCTCCCGCCTCTGTCCCGTTCAAGTGCCTGGAATAATTCTCAATCCCCGAGCAAAATCCCGTCTCCCGAAGCATCTCAATGTCAAAATTCGTTCTCTCGCTGATCCGCTGTGCCTCCAACAGCTTGTCCTCTCCTTTAAAAAACCGGACACGCTGCTGCATCTCCTGTTCAATATTATCACAAGCCTGCTTGATCTTCTCCTGACTGACTACATAATGGGATGCCGGAAAGATGGAAATATGCTTCAGCTCCGCATGCACCCTGCCCGTCAACGGCTCCACCTCCGTGATCCTGTCGATCTCATCCCCGAAAAATTCCACACGGATCAGATAATCACCGCCCTGAGCCGGATAAATCTCCACCACATCGCCCCTTACCCGGAACGTACCTCTCTGAACATCCATCTCATTCCGGTTATATTGGATATCGATCAACTCCCGAAGCACCTGATCCCTGTCCTTGATCATCCCCGGACGCAGCGATACGATCATCTGCATATACTCATCCGGACTGCCCAAACCATAGATACAGGACACACTGGCCACCACGATCACATCCCTGCGCTCCGTCAAAGATGCCGTGGCTGACAGCCGAAGCTTATCGATTTCATCATTGACCGAGGAGTCCTTGGCGATGTAGGTGTCTGAAGATGGAACATATGCCTCCGGTTGATAGTAATCATAGTAGGATACAAAATACTCTACTGCGTTCTCCGGGAAAAATTCCTTGAATTCTCCGTAGAGCTGACCCGCTAAAGTTTTATTGTGCGCTATTACCAATGTCGGCTTGTTTAACTGCTCGATGACATTGGCCATGGTAAAAGTCTTACCCGAACCTGTAACCCCTAATAAGGTCTGAAATTGATTACCTTCTTTAAAGCCTTTTACCAGGGCTTCGATAGCCTGCGGCTGATCACCTGTAGGCTTATATTCTGAATGAAGTTTAAAGCATTTCTGCGCGTCTTGCATAAAAGCCTCCTCCAAAACCAATAAAAAACATCTATTAAAGTATATCATAAAGCCCTAAAAAAGTATAGTCCTTTCAGAACATTAGTTCTGTCGTTTTGCCAGACATATAATATTGACGCCCTCCAAACTCCCATGATATAATCAATAACGTCAATAGACCACTTTTGAAAGGTATCTATATGAAACTTACAAATTATCTGGGCGATAAGCCCTTTTGGCGGGTCACATTAACTCTGGCCCTGCCCATAGCATTACAGAATGTGCTCACCAGTTCTTTTCAGCTGGTGGACACTTTGATGGTCTCTCAGCTGGGTGATGTCACGCTCTCGGCAGTAGGCATGGCCGGACAGTGGGGGTGGCTTGCCATGCTCTTAGGCTTTGGTCTGTGTTCCGGCATGTCCGTCTTTGTTTCCCAGTACTGGGGAATTAGAGATATCAAAGGCATCCGCCGGGTGCTGGGAATGGCTCTGATACTGCTTTTCCTGCTGGCCGGTGGGTTTATGACCCTTGCTCTGGCAGCACCGGAATTTATCATAAGTCTTTTTAACAAAGATCCTGAAGTCATCGCCATAGGCAGCCGCTACCTGAAAATCATTTGCTTCTCTTACCCGGCCACTATGCTGACCAATGTACTGGCAACGCTTCTTCGAAACACAGAACAGGTGAAAGCCCCTCTGTACGTTTCCATGGTCACCACCGTGGCCAACGCAGTGATGAACTACGGTCTGATCTTTGGTAAACTGGGAATGCCTCAGCTGGGTGTAGCAGGCGCTGCCATCGCATCCTGCGTCTCTGCGTGGATGGGACCGATTCTTTTGATCCTGATCTCTTTCCTGCAGAAAAATCTGCTGATAGGTCCTGTCAGAGAACTTGCGGCTTTTCATCTGAGAGATCTCCTTGCATTTATCAGGCGTGCCCTTCCGGTACTTATCAATGAAGGCGGCTGGTCTCTGGGAATTGTATGCCTGAATATGATCTATTCTAACATCGGATACGAATATTATGCAGGCATCACTGTATATAAGACGTTTGCAGACCTGTGTTTTGCCTTTTATGTGGGCCTGGGCAACGCTTGCGTGATCATGGTAGGCAAATCTGTAGGACAGGGCAAGATCAGCCGGGCACTGCAGGATGCCAACCGCTTTTCCTGCCTGCTGCCTCTGGCCGGACTGCTCATTGGCGGACTGATGATCACCTTCCGTCATTCCTTAGTCTCGGTATTTGCCACGGGCGATAATCTTTCGCTTCTTACCATACAGACTGCTTTGGCGGTCACTGTCTTCTGCGGTCTGGAAGTGGCTTTCAGAAACATCCCCTACGTACAGGTGGTAGGTATCTTCCGTTCCGGCGGAGATACCATTACAGGTATGTTATACGACCTGCTTCCTCTATGGCTGGTGGCCATTCCTGCTGCCTGGGCAGCCGCCAACCTGCTGCACCTGCCTTTTATCGTAGTGGTAGCCACAGCTTATCTGGCAGAGGATATCCCAAAGGTAATCCTGTGTATGAGACATTTTAAATCCCGCAAATGGCTGAAGCCGGTGACCAAAGAAGGAAAAGCCGGTCTGGAATCCTATAAAAATCAAACAGGAGGTAATATGCTATGAAAAGCTTTGAAATAAAGACCAAAATCTTTTTTGGCGAACAGGCACTGGATCACTTGAAAGAAATCCCTTACCGCAAAGTATTGATCATCACTGACCCCTTTGTAGTACAAAGCGGCATGATCCAGATGATTACAAATCCCATGGAAGAAGCCGGCATTACATATGATCTGTTCAAAGAAGTGGTTCCTGATCCGCCTATCGACAAGATCAGTCTGGGCGTGAAAAAGATGCTTACCTACAAACCGGAGGCCATCGTGGCAGTGGGCGGGGGTTCCGCCATCGATTCCTCCA
>JAZRJO010000382.1:0-4590 GCA_045645825.1 Acetatifactor sp.
AAGGAGGGCTGAAGCTATGAGAGTATTCTGGGATTTGTTTGTGGAATTTTTTCAGGTTGGTTTGTTTGCAGTAGGCGGCGGTCCGGCTACCATTCCCTTTTTGATGGATATACCTTCCAGACATGACTGGTATGAAGTGTCGGATGTGGCACAGATGCTGGCAGTCAGTGAGAGTACACCGGGGCCCATCGGTATCAACATGGCCACTTATGCGGGTTATAATGCGGCAGGTTTTGCCGGTGGGATCGTAGCCACACTTTCTCTGGTACTGCCCAGCCTGATCGTAATTGTGTTGATCGCAAAGATTCTGGAGAATTTTAGTAAAAATATGTATGTAAAGTCTGCTTTTCATACCATCCGCCCGGCAGTGACGGGTCTGATCGCTACTGCAGTGCTGGGAATCTGGCAGACTACATTGTTTACGGCTTCGGATGGAAGTTTTCGGTTTCCTGTTTTTCGGGTAGCGCTTTGCGCGGTGTTCTTTGTGGTGATGAATGCTAAGAAGTTGAAGAAGCTCCATCCGGCATTTTGGATTCTGTGCGGGGCTGTGGTTGGGATTGTGTTTCGGTTGTAAGTTGGTAATAGTTAATTAATGAATTTATAAATATCGTGAGCGGTAGTGTCTGATGCCTGGAGGGCCGGAGCTGCCGCTTTTTAAATATTAGATTTTTGGAGATTTTCAAATGTAGGTTTTTGGAGATTTTCAAAATGGGTGACAAGTGTAACACGATTTGTTATAATAAGGTTGACAGTAGTAATACGAATGGAGGGAGCATATGAGTAAAGAAAGTATTATTTTGCAGCAGAGTGAATGGTATATCATGGAGAAACTCTGGGAGGAGAGCCCGCGAACCATTGTGCAATTATATCATGCACTGGAGGTGGATCCGGGCTGGAGTAAGAGCACAGTGAACACTTTGCTTGGACGCATGGTGGATAAGGGGATCATTTATTATGAAGATGGTGGAAAAGCCAGGCAGTATTACCCCAAAGTGCGCAGGGAGGATGCGGCACATGCGGAGACCGAGAGTCTGCTGAAGCGGGTGTATCAGGGTTCAGTCAGTATGATGATGAGTACGTTGGTGAAGAAGAATGCACTGAGTGACGAGGAGATTGATGAGTTATATGAGATTCTCCGGAAAGCGAGGTAGTTTATGGTAGAGATTATCATTACATCTTCGATATTGATCTTGGCGTTGATTTTGCTTCGGAAACTTTGCTGGGGGAAAATTAGCAGAAGGTTGCAGTATGGGTTGTGGCTTTTGGTAGTGATCCGGTTGTTGGTGCCGGCGCAGTTTTTTACCAGTTCTTTCAGTGTAATGCAAGTGATCGATCATGCAGGGGAAGTGGTTTATGAGAAGTGGCAGTCGGAACATAGCAGTCTGCAGTGGGCTGTGGTTGAAGAAGAACGATTAGAAGATGTGCAGGGTAACCAGACGATTGAGGACAAGGTGGTAATTGACACTGAGAGAAGCGGTCAGATTAGTGAGCAGTCGGTACCAGAGGGTATGGTGCAGAATGCAGACGGCAGCTTTCGTATATCAGAGTATACCATCGACCTAACCGGTGACAAAATAAAAGATACCATTGTCTTTGATGTCACCTGTCTTGACGGAACCTTTGAGGAAGGTACGATCATCACGGAGGAATTGCTTTGGGAGCATCTGTGGAAGAATACGGTAGAAATCAGGGCTAAGGTTCTGGAAGGGCAGGAGGAAGAAGCAAAGAGCCAAGATACACAGGAAACAGTTCTTTGGGAGTACTCCTATTCCATAGTGCATGCAGGAAACGGTAATCTGGCATGTGTGCGATATGAAAATCAGAATTGTCTCTTACAATATGGCAATGAAGTGGGGCAGGGGCACGGAAGGTTCTGGTATCGGCTGTGGAAGCTTATGCCTGCCGGTGAGGAACCGATTTTGCTGAAAGAGAATGAGGCAACCTATGATACTATAGAAATCAGACGAGCGTCAGGGGATGAGATTGCACAGGTGCTTATGGTGGAAGAAGAATTGAATAAATTTTTTTGGGGTTCTAACACAAAGATTCTTGTGAATGCCACTTGGGATGCAGAAGAATGTTATCTGTATGGTGGCGAACACGGTCTGACCAATGGTTATAGAAGGCAGAGAGCTTTTGAGATTTTTATGAAAGAGGTTGGCGGAAGTGGACTGGAACTGAAAATTAAGGATTATTTTTATCCCGAAGGAGTAGAGCCCATCACGCAGCTGCCGGCTGATCCGGAGGCGGCGGTGCTTGGCGGGGAGCTTTTGATCATGGAGGTGTCAAGCGACAGTACCACAGCAGGCAGGCTGGATCTGGACAGAGATGGTGAGAGAGAGGTATTGTATCTGGAGGGAATCAGCAATTTTTACTGGGGTAATGGATTCAGTAAGCGTGGAGATGGAGAAGTGATAGATGACCGTTATCGCGTTCGGGTTGATCAGGTTTATTATGAAAGCTATTGTGACAATGTTGATCCTGTATTAATGGCATATTCGCCGGATGGAAAGACGATTTTGCTGGCAATATTTGATGATGGACCCAGTGGAGATCCTTTGACCACCTTTTTCCGTTATGATGGAGAGGCCCTTGTTCCGGCAGGGGAAATCGATAATGATATACGGACAATGGAACTGGTGGAACAGGGAGTGATCAAAGGTGCTTCCCGTGTATGGATCATGCAGACGGACAGCATCGTCGCTCATTGGATTTGGAATGGTACTGAAATGGTGATACGAGAAGATGAGGAGTATGAATTCAGTTGTTACAAATGGGAGAATAATCCGTATCCTACAACAGTACTTTTGAAGGATCTTGTGGTGTATGAAGAAAGGTCAGAAAGTAGCGAGGCGGTAGTCATGAAGCCTCAGGAAGTAGATATCATGCGCACCGATAGGCAGGAATGGGTATATCTGGAGGCAGAAGATGGTACCAAGGGATGGTTTCGGGTTGTGGAATATAAGGTGCCCTCTTTGAACAATGCAGGGGTGGATGAGGTGTTTGAGGGATTAATTCATGCCGGCTAAATTTCGAATGTGCCCATATGTAAAAATTAAAAAAGAGTATTGATTAATTACGGCGGCAAATGTAGAATAGAGATGGGGCTACATTTGCCGTTTGGCATGTTCGGGAAAAGGTAAGAGTATATTATAGTGAAAGTGTGAGGAAGAGGAAGCGTATGAGGAGAAGTAGAAGAAGGCGTAATCTGACGTATCAGAGATTAGGGTCAAATGAAAGGCGCAGATGGCAGAGAAGACGCAGGGATGCAGGGCTGATTGTAGCGGGGACCGGTTTGGCAGCAGTCTTAGTGTTGGTTTTGTTGTTGGTGTTTTTTGGTGGAGCAGAGGATGCCGAAAGTCATAGTATTGTCAGTGGGACGCCAATCGGAGGAATCTCTCATAGCAGCACAGCAGAGAATTTAGGACAAGGAAGTGGAATGCAAGGGGATGAGCCGGGTAGTGGTGAAATGGGAGAGACAGCAGAGACAGTGCAGCAAGGAACCGGTGACACAGGAGGAACGGATGCCGGTTCAGAGAGCACAGGTGTACCCCCCGGTGAATGGAATTACCATGCAGAAGACCGTCCCAAGGTAAAGGGTATCTATGTTACCGGCCCATTGGCTGGCAATGAGCGATTTGAGGAATTGCTTACTCTTGTGGATGAGACAGAGCTTAACGCCATGGTCATTGATGTGAAAAATGACGGTGGTGAGATCACATACAAGATGAATCTGGAGTCTGCCCAGTCTATGGGTGCCTGCATCAATTATATCAGAGATATGGAAGGTTTTATGGCCGGATTGAAAGAGCACGGCATATACACCATTGCCCGGATTGTTTGTTTTAAGGATCCTTATCTGGCGGCAAATCACCCTGAGCTTGCTCTAAAGACCACGGATGGAAGACCTGTAGTGGATGGCCACGATGTAGCCTGGGTGAATCCTTATAAAGAGGATGTATGGAAGTATCTGGTGGATGTGGCCAAGAAGGCCGGCGAAGTGGGATTTGATGAGATTCAGTTTGATTATGTGAGATTTCCCGTCGGAGATGTGGCGGATGCAGCGGATTACGGTGTGGATATGACTACTTATACCAAGCAACAGGCAATCACCGGATTTTTAGACTATGCGGTGAAGGAGCTTCGCCCCTTGGGGCTTCCGGTGACGGCGGATGTGTTTGGCACCATCATTGGCAGTGAGATAGATGTGAAACGGGTGGGGCAGGACTATGTGGAGATTGGTGACATCATCGACGCTGTTTGCCCCATGGTATATCCTTCTCATTATGGAAATGGTGTGTTTGGCCTGGCAGTGCCGGATGCACAGCCTTATGAGACAGTGCTTGCTGCCATGCAGGATTCGGTAGAGCAGCTTTCTGTGGTGCCTGAGGAAAGCAGGGCGGTGGTGCGTCCATGGCTACAGGCTTTTACGGCTAATTGGGTGAAGGGATATATCACCTACGGCGGAGAGCAGATCAGGCAGCAGATTCAGGCGGTGTATGATGCGGGGTACGAGGAGTGGATCTTGTGGAATGCGTCTAACCGGTATTCGGCGAATGGGCTGCTTACAGAAGAGTGAGACTGTGGAAT
>JAZRJO010000383.1:0-2967 GCA_045645825.1 Acetatifactor sp.
CACCCAGCCCGCCCCGCCTCCCAACAACCCCACAGCCCGTCAGCTGCTCTTACAGCAAAAATAACAACATCTTCTTATTAATTTATAACATTAAGGTAGTGACACGTCAAGGAATTTTTAGTAAAATAGGGGTAGGAAATTTATTTAATATTTTTTGGCAGTATCATTTGGATATATTATAAGATATCTTTTGGCAGGTTGGTCAACACTTTCGGCTAATTTTAGGTAATGTTTTATATTTGTACTTTTTTCACTGGTACAATGTTATCTGTAAATTAGCTGAAAGAGTAGCCCGGTGAGAGGGTTGGGGTGCGAATGCAGACCCTTGAAAAACGCCGGCACTTGGCGAGGTATAGTAGGAAACCGAAGGTTTCCTACTCGAGCCTAGTACCGCTGCGTTTTTCACGGAGCGAGAGCGTGTCAGCATTCGTACCTCAACCCTCCCACCGGGTGGCCCCTTCGCAGCAAAACTACAGACAGAGGATTGAACAAGATGAAGAAAGCGCATATAGTAAAAAGTGTACACCCCGGAAGTATCGGGGCGGAATTGGAAATTGAGGCAGGGGATAAGGTCTTGGAGATTGATGGGACACAGATAGAGGATATTTTTGACTATCAGTTCCTGATCCAGGACACTTATATTGAGGTGTTGGTGGAGAAGCCTGACGGGGAGCAGTGGCTTTTAGAGATTGACAAGGAGTATGATGAGGATCTGGGCATTGAATTTGAGAATGGTTTGATGGACGAGTACCGGCATTGTCATAATAAGTGTATCTTTTGTTTTATTGATCAGATGCCTAAAGGGATGCGGGAGACGTTGTATTTTAAGGATGATGATTCCAGGCTTTCTTTTTTGCAGGGGAATTATGTGACGCTGACAAATATGTCGGATCATGATATTGACAGGATTGTCAGGTATCATTTGTCGCCCATCAATATTTCTTTTCAGACCATGAATCCTGCACTTCGGTGTCAGATGCTTAATAATCGGTTTGCGGGGGAGGCTTTGAAGAAGGTTGATGTGTTGTATGAAGCCGGGATTACGATGAATGGGCAGATCGTGCTTTGTAAGGGGATCAATGATGGGGAAGAGCTGGAATTTAGTATCAGGGAGCTTATGAAGTATTTGCCCCATCTGGAAAGTGTGTCGGTGGTGCCGGTGGGACTTTCAAAGTATCGGGAAGGGTTGTATCCACTGGAACCCTTTGGGGCAGAGGATGCAAAGGCTGTGATAGAGCTGATCCATAGGTTTCAGGATGAATGTTTTGTAAAGCATGGGACTCATTTTGTGCATGCAAGTGATGAGTGGTATATACTGGCGGGAATGGAGCTTCCGGAGGAAGCGCGGTATGATGGGTATCTTCAGCTGGAGAATGGTGTGGGGATGCTCAGGCTGTTACAGCAGGAATTTGAGGAGGCTTTTGCGGAGGCAGTGAGTGCGCGGGAAAGCAGAGGGCAGGAGCGCTGTGAGTTGTCCATGGCTACGGGACTTTTGGCCTATCCTTATATCAGTCGGATGGCAAAGAGGATGGAAGAGGCATTTCCATGGCTTAGCATCTATGTGTACCCTATAACCAATGAGTTTTTTGGAGAACATATTACGGTATCGGGGCTTTTGACGGGACAGGATCTTAAGACGCAGCTGGCCGGGCAGAAGCTGGGAAGCAGATTATTGCTGCCGCAGAATGTACTTCGAAGCGGCGAAAACTATTTTTTGGATGATATTACCATTGAAGATTTGGAAAAGGCTTTACAAGTGTCGATTAATATTGTAAAATCAAGCGGGTATGACTTTGTTCATTCTATTCTGACAAGTGATCAGGATGGAGTGTATGATTGCTGAAAAAGAGAAAAGTTGACATGGAGGTTATATATGGCAAAAAGAAAATCCAAGCCCATCGTAGCAGTGGTAGGAAGGCCCAATGTAGGAAAATCCACGCTGTTTAATGTATTGGCAGGTGAAAATATTTCTATCGTAAAAGATACACCGGGTATCACCAGAGACAGGATCTATGCTGATGTGAACTGGCTGGACATGTCTTTTACATTGATCGATACGGGCGGTATAGAGCCTGACAGTAACGATATTATTTTATCACAGATGCGCAGGCAGGCAGAGATCGCAATGGAGACAGCAGATGTGATCATTTTCCTGGTAGATGTGAGACAGGGACTGGTGGATGCAGATTCTAAGGTGGCGGATATGCTGCGCCGTTCTCACAAGCCGGTGGTGCTTGTGGTGAACAAGGTGGACAGTTTTGAGAAATATATGGCGGATGTCTATGAGTTTTACAATCTGGGCATAGGTGATCCATATCCCATCTCTGCAGTGAACCGCCTGGGTATCGGTGATATGCTGGAGGTAGTCACCTCGCATTTTGAAAAAAGTGAGATAGAAGAGGAAGAGGATGACCGCACCAGAGTGGCCATTGTAGGGAAACCAAACGTAGGCAAATCTTCCATCATCAACAGGCTGCTGGGAGAAGATAGGCTGATCGTATCTGATATCGCCGGAACCACCAGAGACGCGGTGGATACAGAGATCACATATCAGGGCAAGGAATATGTGTTTATCGATACAGCCGGTCTTAGAAGAAAGAGCAAAGTAAAAGAGGATATCGAGCGTTACAGTATTATCCGTACTGTAACTGCGGTGGAACGTGCCGACGTTGTCCTTATGGTCATTGATGCAGTGGAAGGCGTAACTGAGCAGGATGCAAAGATCGCCGGAATCGCACATGACCGTGGTAAAGGTATTATCGTTGTTGTAAATAAGTGGGACCTTGTAGAAAAAGAAACTAACACAATGAATGACTTTAAGAAAGAAATTGCTAAGGAACTGACATTTATGTCATATGCTCCTTCAATCTTTATTTCTGCTCTTACAGGTCAGCGTGTAAGCAAGGTAGTTGAAATGGCTAAATACGTAGCAGAAAACAGAGCAATGAGAGTTCCTACAGGACAGCT
>JAZRJO010000384.1:0-1631 GCA_045645825.1 Acetatifactor sp.
GATCTGCTTCTCTTCTGGAACAAAAGCCTGCATCGCTCATATACTTATTTAAGCGCACAGACTCTTTTTCTTTATCAGATCGTACCAGTTCTTTTGACATTTTTTTCATGTTTTTATTTTACCATAAAAGGACGTTTAATCCTACTGACAAAAGAAAAAAGGCGCTCATGCGAGCGCCATGTTTTTCACATAATTGATTGCTTTCTTTACTGGTGGAATACAGATCAGAATGATCGTAATGATGGCCTCCGCATAAATATAGGCACCATTATAGCAAAGGGAGTACGGCAGCGCTGCCCAGCCATCCCAGGCATATTCGCCAAAGAAGATCCATCCGGATATCACGGAGAACACCCAGCGGCCGATAACACCAACGATATAGCCTTTCAGAAGACCATTTTTTGATTTCCAGAAAAGTCCTGCCAGGCCAAGTGCGCCAAATGCCAGCGGGTAATCTACAATGACCTGAATTGGTGTGTAAATATATGGTCCCAGAATAAACTGAAGGACACCGTATGCTACTGCCGTCAGAATGCCGGTTCCTGGCCCGTAAAAATATCCGATCAGACAGATAAACAGCATACTGAATAACGTAACCGAGCCGCCAAATGGAAATCGAAAGATCTTGATCATGGATGTGACCATAGCCAGAGCCAAAGCAACTGCACAGAAAGCCAGCTGTTTCGCACTCATCTTCTTTCGTTCTCCTTTTTTGGAGAGCAAAAGCCCTGCAATCAAGATTAAGGCTGCTAAAATGACTGCCGCAACTATATAGCCGCCTGTTTGCAGAACAAGATCTCCATCTACTTCTTTAATAAAAAATGACATAAAAAAAACCTCCTTTCGCAGGGGGAATTACTTGAAAAAAGTAAGCTTCCTTACGTCGGCATTAACCGAATCAAGTAATAAGGGTACTTCTATTGAAATCTCAGCCTTACGGCTCCCCTAGCTCGCCCATAATATTATCACGAATGGAGAGTGTCTGCAACTTAGGAATTATTTCGTTTGAGAAGGAATTGTATTCTTCTTGATTTGAATATTCAGCACTATGATCGAGGCAAGGATCAGAAGAATACCGGCAATCTTCTGGAAATTATGAGGCTCATGAAACAGCGTCATGCCAATCACACAACCCACCAATGGTTCTACTGCTACTAGTATGGCTGCCTTGGAAGTCTCCATCCTTCCCAGTCCCCAGGTATATAGGAAATATGGAAGAACAGTGGAAAGGATACCTATTCCAAATGCGTACAGGATCAGAATTGGCTCGTTCCCAAGCGAACGAAGTGTCTCTATTGGTTTGCCTAAAGGAATAGACCCCAACAGGCCAAACAGAAACGTCCAAACCGTTACGGTCATCGTATCATATTTCCTCAGCGCGATCTCACCAAAAATGGAATAAAGAGCATAAAACAAGCCAGATGCTATACCTGTCAATAATACATGTGGCATAATGGCAAGGTTTCCACCAATCACTCCTGCAACCAAAACACATCCACAGATAGTTAAAACCAAAGCAATGATCTTTTGCAATGTGATTCTTTCCTTAAAGAAGATCGCGGATAGGATCATGACAAAAACCGGTGATGTGTATAGTAAAACAACAGCGATGCTCGCCTGGCTGTGTATCG
>JAZRJO010000385.1:0-9326 GCA_045645825.1 Acetatifactor sp.
TGATCCCCTATATCATCTGGGGGTGTTTGTTTGGTTGGGGATTTATGAGTCCCATTTATGCAAACATTGTTTATAATATGATCGCTATGGTGGCTTTTGCGCTGCTTGTAAGGCCTGGCCGGAAGCAGAGCTTTTTTATGCTGTTATTGCTTGCAGCTTTCGCACCTTATTCCCGTTACCTATTGTCTTCTATGCCGGAGACGATCTATATGTCCATGGGAATCTGGTTGGCAGCACTGGCCATCAGTCAGAGCAGAGTGGATAGGACTTGGAAACTTGTGGCCATGTTTTTTATCTGTATCCTGATCACCTTGGCCAGACCTTATTTGATCTTGCTTATGGCTCTGCCTGCGTGGCTGCTTATCAGGAAGAAAAAGATTACCGGTGCAGTGATTTCACTTATTATTGCAGCTGCTACAGCAGCAGGGTATTTTGTGATCACAGATCTGTGCAGTTCTCCTTATTTTATTCCATTAATTGAGACGGACTGGTTGAACAGTATGATAGATGATGGTTTTGTGGCCGGTATCAAGACAATGTATCAGATCGTCAGGGAGAAACTCAGATTGTTGATCACTCATCACCTTTATAAAGGGTTTCAATACGGGTTATTGTCCGGGGCACTTCATGCGGTGGCTGGTACCATTGCCTTTTTGTTGGGAGCGCGGGGTTTGTGGTTGCAAGGTCTAAAGGTATGGAAAAAAGGTGATCGTGCAGACCATTTAGAGGAGATGCAAGAGAAGGAATGTCATTTCTGGCTGATTCACTTTGTGATCACAGCAGGAATGTTGGCAGCAATCTTTTTGTTTTATCCCATTGCGGACGGCGCCAAGCATTGGATGATTTTTATTGTGGTAGGGATCGTGTGGATTGCTTTGCTGAAAGAGCGGTTCTATGTGATGAAGATCGTAACTTTGCTGCTCTGCGCATATCTTTTTGTTGTGAAAGCATTTGCTCCTTTTGACTGGCAGGTGCCATATGATGATGGAACCATGAGGGCAGAAGCGGAAGAGCTGGGCAGTCAACTGGAAGAGAATATGGTTCTTGAGGAGTCAGAGGAACGATTTGACAATACAGTGATCTGGCTTGCTTCGGATATGGTAAATGGTGAAAGTATCAGTGCTCCTTGGGGATATCTATATATGATACCCAAAGGCTTTGGCATTAATTTCTGCTTTCAGGATTATGTGATGACCAATCTGGATCAGCTGCATTCTGCTTATATTGCAGTGATGCCCGGTGGAGATGTGGACAAAGCACTTTTGAAGAGAAAAGCTGCGGTAGTGGGCGAAGTGGAGCATATGAAAGTATATAGGCTTCGATAATATAACTTGCAAAGTTCATTTTGGAGGACAAGAAAGAGCATGATAGCAACTATCAAAATAGGCAATAAAAACATACCGCTTTTGTATGTCATATTGGGCGTGATTTTTGTAACAGGAAGCCTCCTTCGTCTGATCGCACTGCCCATGAATCCCATGGGGCTGCATCAGGACGAGGCTCATTGTGTTTATAATGCATGGTCTGTGATGAATTATGGGGTAGACTCTTACGGTAATTACAGGCCGGTTTATTATACCACCGGTATGAGTATTCTGTACTCGTACCTGCAGATGCCGTTTATTGCACTGTTTGGTATCAATACCTGGACCATCAGACTCCCGCAGGCTATCTTAGGAAGCTTGTCTGTGCCGGTCATGTATGGGCTGGGCAAGGAAATGAGGGGACCCAAGACCGGTATAGCCTTTGCTGCGTTGCTTGCCATCAATCCATGGCATATCCAGCAGTCCCGTTTTGGACTGGACTGCAATCTGGCAGTTGCCATGCTTTTATTTGCAATTTGGTTTCTGTGCAGGTACTTAAATGGAAAAAGGAAAAGTATCTGGGGGGCTTCGGTATTCTTTGGCCTGACGCTGTACAGCTATGCACTCACATGGGTGGTGGTGCCGGTTTTTCTGGTGCTCACGGTGATTTTTTTCAGAAAACGTATCCTGTGGAACCGTTCTCTGATGGGACCTGTGATGCTATTATTTCTGTTTGCATTGCCCCTTTTGTTGTTCCTAGGGGTGAATATGGGGTTACTTCCGGCTATACAGACACCGCTGTTCTCTACCCCTGTGCTTGCGGATATGCGCACGGGAGAGATGGCACTGTCACTGTCCAACCTAAAGAGGCGTTTTCTGTGGCTGGTGGCCATGCTCTGGTCACAGCACGATGATATGTGGTGGATGAGCAATGCCACAGTGGGTTCCTATTATTATATCAGTGCGCCGTTTATTTTACTGGGTATTGCATACTGTGTAAAAGTTTTTTGGCAGAATCTGTTTCAGAAGAAAGAGCTGCCTCTTTTCTTTGTGGCGGCGTTGTGGTTCGGTGCAGGTTTTCTTGTGGGCTGCAATATTGATCTGGCAAAGTTCCATAAGGTAAATTATATTCATACACCTATCATTATATTTGGGGCGATAGGTGTCATTTGGCTTTGCGAGATGCTTAAGAAAGCTGCATGGCTTCCTTGTGGGAGGCAGAGGAAGGCAGCATGGCTATCCTGTATGATTGCAGCATCTTACCTGGGCATGTTTGGTTATTATGTGTATACACAGGCTTCTTTCGGTGTACATTATGAAAATTACGGTCAGTCTGCTCTGTCTCATATGCACTGGTACAAGTACGAGGGAGCTCTTGCAAGGGCAGAGGAGTTGACAGATGGTGAGATCGGTGTGGTCAATCTGCACTATCTTAATGTGCTTTTGTATAAGAGGCTGGATCCCTTTACCTTAAATGAGCAGGTGGTATATGTGGGAGAGGATATGGCTTTTCGGGAGGTATCCCACATCGGCAGATATTGGTTTGATGTGTATCCGGGAGAAGATGCGCCTAAGGATATGGTGTTTATCTATCCGTATAATATTCAGGAGCAGTTGGATGAACTGGGGTATGAGACGGAATATGTAACAGAGTGTTATGGTGTGGCATATCGAAAGGATGCAGGCAAGAGTGGTGCAGGGGGGCGTCAGTATGAATAAGAGATCGAAGATATTTTCCTTGGGCTTGATGATCCTATTCCTATCCATGCCTCTATATATGAGTTACCTGCCGGCCAGTCAGGAGCTGGGGGTCTATTTTCAGGATACGCCGGGAATCAGAGGATTCTTTTTGTGGATTCCCAAATGGCTTGTATGGGCAGAATTGGGACAGCAGGCTGCAAGCAAGCTATACCTGCTTTTCATGAATGTTTTGACCTGTCTGATCTCCTATGGTTGTTTTGGTAAAATGGTGTCGGGAAAAGTCAGTGCTTTGGCAGGAAGTATCTGTTACAGCTTTTCTGTTTATAGTATCTATATTCGTTACAATGCAGGTTCTATGGGGGAGATGGCGGCTTATGCATTGCTGCCTCTGTGTCTCTATGGTTTTTATGGTGTGTATACCGGTAAGCGACGTCAGGGCATCTGGAAGGGGATTGGCCGGATGACGGCCGGCTGTGTGGGACTGATCTATGCCCATATTCCGGTGGCGCTGATCGTACTGGCATTTCTGATATTAGGCTGTATTCTTATGGGAAAAAAGAGTTTACAGAGGATGCGCCCTGTGGTTCTGTTTATGGGACTTGGTGGTAGTGTGCTTTTGGGGTTGCCGGTATTGGTTCCTTATGTGCATGCGGTGTCAAATGGGATATTCTATATACATGATAATGAATTGTTTACAGGGCGGGGACTGGAAATTGCAGAAGTTCTGACAGCATTTCCGGTGAAAGTGACTGCTATGGAAGGGAATGTGATAGAAGGGATGGTGTCCTATGTGCCACTGGGACTGCCGGCGGTGGTTGCTTTGGTGGTGTGTGTGGCAGGCGTGTGCCTGAGCGGTAACCGGGTCGGTAGCAGTAAGCAGGATGTTGTTCCCGCAGGGAAGCTGTTGCTTGCAGCAGGAATTTCCGTCTTACTGAGCCTTAGGATATTTCCCTGGAATACCTTGCTTGCCCTACTGCCTGAGGCAGTGAGTGGCGCTCTTCGGACGGGGCTTGAACATATCGGGTATCCGCATCGTTTTTTGTTGATTGCCATTTTGCTGTCGGCATTCCTTGTGGCTTTGTTGGGTGACAGAGTGGAAAAATGGGCGGTAGTAAGGCATGGGGGACATGAGGCATTGATCCTGGGAGCGTTTCTGGGCATTGTGATTGCTGTGAATATGTTCTCAGGAATGTATTATATGAATAACTTGCTTTACATGATACCAATGGAGGGAAGTATTTCAGCAATCAGGGACAGTTGGTGGCTTGAGAGTGAATATTTGCTGTATATCAGTAAGTAGAGTCAAAATGGTGAGCGGAGTAAGGATAGGAAAAATATGTTGACTATGGATTGGAAAGACATTTTTCCAAGTATCTGGAAAATGGTTTGGAAGAAAAAAAGTTTTCGTATGTTGGCGGTGCTGGAGGCAATATTATTACTGATGGGTATCGTTGGACTCATGTTGCCCGCAGAAAGGCAAGAAGTATTGTTCGGGCAGGAGAATATTTCGCTGAAACCGGGCATCTACAACGTGGAGATTCATTACAAAGCTACGGTAGAGGGTAATCAGTTGACTGCTTACGATACGCTACATGAGACGGGTTCTATTTTGTTTGGTGTGGTGAATCTGTATACCGGGGATAATATAGAGGAGTGTCAGATGTGGGTGCTTCGGTCCACAGATACTGCGAAGGTGGAAGTAACTTATAGTGGTAGTGGTGAACTGGAGATTTATGAGTTGGCCATTGTAAGGACCAACTGTGCAGCCAGGATCTGGATCTTCTTTGTGATCTTGGGCAGTGTACTGATCAATGGTCTGTTCTTTCTTCGGGCCTTCGATGGTCAGTATGGTGTTTCCGGAGAGCAAAAGGTGGTATGGGGCGTGCTTGTGGTGGCAGGCCTGCTTTCCTGTGTCCCGGCTATGGTCAATTACAATCTGTGGGGAGACGACTGGGGATTTCATCTGCTGCGTGTGGAAGGACTGATCAGTGGTTTGAAGGACGGGCAGTTTCCGGTGAGGATTCAGGGAAACTGGCTGAGAGGCTATGGATATGCGGTATCGGTTTTTTACAGTGATATGTTCATGGTAGTGCCTCTTATTTTCCGGTTGCTTGGTTTTACGGTAAGGACCAGTTGTTGTCTGTTCTATATGGTCATCAATCTGGCTACTCTGCTGGTGGCTTATCATTGTTTGAAAAGAGTATGCAAGGATCGGGTGATCGGTTGCGTAGGTGCAGTGTTGTATACCTTAAGTGCGTACAGGATGCACAATCTGTTCATGCGTTCGGCTGTTGGGGAGTCTCTTGCCATGGTGTTCCTGCCCCTGGTATTTTATGGTTTCTACCGTATTTTTACGGAGGATATTCATGATGGGAAGTATGGGCGCAATTGGCTGGTATTGACTCTGGGGCTTACGGGGATCATTCAGTCCCATGTGTTGACCTGTGAGATGTTGGCGCTGGCTATCCTGATCTTGTGTGTGGTGTTGATCAAAAAGGTATTTCGTAAAGAAACTTTTCTTGTGCTGGTGAAGGCAGTAGTAGTGGCGCTTTTGCTGAACTTGTGGTATCTGGTACCTTTCCTGGACTATATGCTGACCGGCAAATTTAACGTGGGACATCCTGAGACCATGACGATCAAAGAGGTGTCGGATTACGGTCTGTATCTGACGCATCTGTTGTTTTCCTTCTATGGTCAGGGGACTCAGGGAAAAATCGATGGTATCGGTATGGGCAACACGGGAGCGTTTTCCGTGGGCACAGCACTGTTGTTGGCTTTTCTTGGCTGGCTTTATCTGGAGTGGACAGGGAAGGTGAAGGAATTCAAATATCGGGGCTTGGGAAGACTTAGCTTCGGGTATACCTGCTTATTCTTTGTGTTGGTGTTGGATATTTTTCCATGGGCACAGATCCAGCATTTGGGCGGTGCTGCGCAGATGTTGACCCTTAGCCTACAGTTCCCCTGGCGATTTTTATCATTGGCCAGCTTGTCGGCCAGTGTGACGGCCTGTGTGTTTTTGCTGTACATGAAAAATTACCCTAAAAAAGAAGTTTTCCGGGCATGGGCGGTGCTTTTGTTGGCAGTGAGCCTGTTCTTTAACGCTTACCAGAGCAATATGCAGCTTCAGAGCAGGGGGTTTGCCCGAGTATATAATAAACAGTCTATGGGAACCACTTATGTAAGTAACGGCGAGTATCTGCCCTATCAGGCTGATATCAGTCTGATGCAGTGTGATCAGGTGGTACCGGGAACGGGAGTAGAGGTGCTGGGAAGCATAAAGGGACAGGATACCCTTCATATGGAGCTTACTGTGCAAAGTGTTAGGGATCAGGAAAGCTATGTGGAATTGCCCATTCTTTATTATAAAGGCTATGTGGCCAAGGATGTGGACACCGGACAGCGTCTGGAAGCGGAAGCGGGAGACAACAGTGTGGTGCGCGTGAAGCTGCCGGCAAATTATTGCGGGACGATTCATGTGTACTTTGGTAGTCTATGGTATTGGCGTGTGGCGGAAGTGATCAGTTTGTTGACCCTTTCAGTGGTTCTGTGGCAGATCGGGCATAAGGTGAGGAGGAAGCGCTGTGAAAAAGTGGCAGTGGTGGAAAAATAAGAGCATACTTATCCTGATGGTGTGTGAGGCGATATTGATTCTGGCACTGGGAATCACCGCCCTGTGCAGGCAGGAGAAGTCTTATACTTGGGCGGCAGAGGAGTGGCAGCGTGACGAAAGCGGCAATGCTGTTATCGGGTCTGTGGTTTTGGCCAGGGGAATTTATCGTGTGCAGATTTCTTATGCTTGTGACAGCGATATGGCCCATTTCAGTATTGTAGAAAAATTGCCGGCAAGTCAGGGAAGCATCCTGTGCAGCGGAGAACATCTGAATCAGGGGCTTCAAAGAACGGACTATGATCTGTGGGTAGGTACACCTGATACAGAATGTGCTGTGACGGTTTCTTACGGCGGCGGACAGATGGATCTTGGGGCACTTACCATCATTCGCACCAATAGAGATCTGTATCGTGCGATGTTTCTGATATTGGCGGGCAGCATTCTTGTGAATCTGTGGGTGGTTGCCCGGCTGTATGATAAGCAGCAGGGGTTTTCCAAAGAAACACGTAAAGTGATGCTTGGCCTGGGCACTATCATACTGCTTAGTTCCATTCCTTTGGGAAATGACCATTTGTATGGTGGCTCTGATATTACGTATCACCTGCTTCGGGTGGGCAATATCAAGGATGGCTTTTTGTCGGGGCAATTTCCTGTGAGAATAGATCCCAGCTGGCTTTTTGGGAACGGGTATGCTTCTTCTGTCTGTTACGGAGAGCTGTTCTTATATATTCCGGCCTTTTTGCGGATGATCGGTTTTACACTGCAGGGAAGCTGGATGTGGTTTTTGTTCGTGCTGAATGTGGCTACCTGTCTGGTGTCATATTATAGTTTTGACAAGATTTTTAAGAATAAAATGATCGGACTGTTTTGCAGTGCATTGTATACACTGTCTATTTACAGACTGTATAAAATGTATAGTTGGAGTGCCATCGGTGAGGTGCAGGCCATGGTGTTTCTGCCATTGATCCTGTACGCGGTGTATGGGATTTATACGGAGGCGGCTGCCGGGCAGAGCGCTGGTGGCCATTTTGCAAGAAAACCATACTGGGCAGTTCTGGCCGTTGGCATGAGTGGACTGGTGCAGTGTCATGTACTCAGCTGCGAGTTGGTAGTGGGTTTTCTGGCCCTGACTTGTCTGATCCTGATCCGAAAAACCTTACATAAGAGGGTTATTATGTCCTTTTTGAAGGCAATAGTGGCGGTCTGTGTGTTAAATGCCTGGTTTGTGGTTCCTTTTTTGGATTATATGATCCATATGGATATGGTGATCCATCATGTGTCAGCCAGAACCATGCAGGATAAGGGGCTGATGATCGCCCAACTTCTTTTTAGCTTCTTCCAAAGAGGCGTCTCCAGAGATCTGGTGACGGAAGGCCTGATACGGGCGGAGGCTATGGGAGTAGGGATTGCCATGACCTTTGGGTTGCTTGTGTTCCTGTTTTTGTGGGTGTGGAATCGCAAGGGCAGCAGTAGTACCGTAGCTGGTGTGGCAGAGGCAAAGAAAATGACAGCGGAAACTTGTGCGGACATGCAGATTGGAGCCGGGAAGCTTACGGCTGTGCTGGGGATTCTGGCTATGGTCATGAGCCTGAGCATTTTCCCCTGGACACAGATTCAGTTTCTGAATCAGATCACACAAAGCCTGGTGTCCAGTATTCAGTACCCCAACCGTTTCCTGATGATGGCCACACTTTTCCTTACTATGACGGCCGGAGCTGCGGCTGTGTGGATGGGGCGTAAGGCCCACAGAGAGGCAGAGGACCACAAGACCGGGTTGATTTCCATGATGGATAGATTGTATCGGATCGCAGGTGTTATGATAGCAGTTGTGACAGCCGTATTTTATATGGACAGTATCGTGCTGGTAACAGATGAACTGAAGTTGTATGATGAAAAGGGAATGGGTACCGGGTACCTGTCCGGTGCGGAGTATCTTCCTTACGGAACCAATGCCGGCCTTCTTACTTACCATGATCCTTACCCGACAGAAGGGTTGACTGTCAGTGAATACAGCAAAGAATACTTAGATGTCTGCTTTACTTGCAAGAACAACGCGGCGCAGGATGGGTATGTAGATGTGGCGCTGCTCAATTACAAGGGGTACGTGGCACAGACCCATGACGGTGAGTATCTGGATGTGATTGATAATGAAAATCGCTGCGTACGGGTGGTGATACCGGAAGGTTTTGAAGGAAGTGTTCATATATACTTTAAGGAGCCCTGGTATTGGCAGGCAGCAGAGGCGGTTTCTCTGATTGCCATGGCTGGATGGTTGGTATTAAAAATGCGGAAAAAGAAGATGTTGTTAGGAGAGCGTTGAATGAAGCAGCTTGTGAAGACAAAAAAGGAAGAGAAATATGTGGACACTGCCCTGTTTGTGATTCTCTGGGGAGCGTACTGTGCGTTGATGCTTCTGCTATTTCATCGCCAGACGGTGAATTATGCAGGAGGTTATGAGTCGGATATGAAATCCTACGTCCTGTATATTCAGGGCGTGGATACGGGCAATCCTTATGCTTATCCGCTGATGTTTTGGGTGGCGCAGGTGTTTGCTTTCGTACTTCGGCCGCAGATGGCGGTTGCTTTTGCAGTGACTGGGTTGAATGCTTTGACGCCCCTTGCACTGAAGATATATGGAGATCGCTATATAGAAAGTCGGGGCATTTACAGCAGTGTGGGCAGCCAACACATGAAAACCAAAATGTTGTTTG
>JAZRJO010000386.1:0-3800 GCA_045645825.1 Acetatifactor sp.
TCGGACATTGGTGTCACTCTGAATACCTATACGCATCTTAAGTTGGATGATGCAAAAGAGGAGATGGAGAAGCTTGCTAAGAAGCAGGCAAAAGCCGATGATGAACTTCGCCAGATGGGTAAAAAGAGTGATGGCGTAAGAATTCGTAAGTTCGGTTAAAAACGGTAGGAAAAAATTTAAAAAGCAGCATATTGGTGAGATGACTGGCATAAATCAAGGCCCTGAAAATGGCTTAAATTCAAGGAAAATCGGAAGTTGAGCTGTTGGAAAGGGCATTAAAAATCATAACTTTCTGCCATGGGGGATCGGCAGATGTCGGTCGGCAGAGTGAACAAAAATGGCTTGATTTTAGTTTAGTAATATTAAACCCATGTTTTTTATGCCAATTCACCTGAAAAATTTATGCCAGAAGGTGCCGGAAACCCTTGATTTTACTGGAAAAAACGCATTGGCATAAATCGAAAATTTTATGCCAGTTTATGCCGGAATTTATGCCAAATGAGTGAAAAGTTATGCCAAAACAAGCTAAAATAAGCCGAGATAAGGAAAAATGCCAAGAACCCGCAAACCCGCATAAAACCTAGATAAATCAAGGAAAAACCGAGATAAAAGGAGATAAAAAATTGATGATAAAAGTACTTTTCGTTTGCCACGGCAACATCTGTCGCAGCCCCATGGCCGAGTTCATTATGAAAGATTTAGTAGAGAAAGCCGGCCTCGGTAACCAATTTGAAATTGCATCAGCCGCCACCAGTTCCGAAGAAATATGGCACGGGATAGGTAATCCTGTTTATCCTCCTGCCAGGGCGGAACTATTGCGTCATGACATCCATTGTGAGGGCAAGCGGGCTGTGCAGTTGACGAGGGCGGACTATGACAAATATGATTATCTCATCGGTATGGAGGCGCAGAATATCAGAGATATTGAGCGGATCACGGGGCATAAGGGCGGTAAGATTCATATGTTGCTTTCTTTTGCCGGAAGTAATGCGGGAATCAGAGATCCTTGGTATTCAGGGCAGTTTGAGGAAACTTATCGCGATGTAAAGAGAGGCTGCGAGGCTTTACTGGGGTATTTGTTGGAGAAGAAAGAAGTATTTGGCAGGATAGAATAGCCTGAGGAGTTAAAGAAATAGAGAAATGGTATCAAGATAAAAGCCTGTGTGGATAGGGGTTCACGCAGGCTTTTCTTCTTATCAAAGTTTTTTCTTATTCCATATCAGGATACTGCCCACAAAGCAAATCACGCAGAGCAGAACTGTTACAATCAAAGCAACCGTGTATTGATCGGCAGAATTTGCACCGTAGAGTAGCCCGGTAGTGTTCATTAACTTGGCCGGGGTGTATTTTCCCATTTTTGGTAGCAGTCCAGCCAGATATGTTGCGAGGACTACGCCTCCGGTTCCTATGAGGGCGTCGGTGTTGGACTTGGCGATGGCAGAGAACAATACGACAAGAAGAATGGTCCACAAGCCAAATAACCACCAGCAGGTCACTGCAAAGAATAGGTTCTGTGCAATATTGTTGTCCCAGAAATAAGCATTATATCAGTAAGTGATCCCAAAGCAGAGCCAGTAGCAGGCAGACCAGAGGAGTATAAGGACTGTGGTCTTGGCGATCACGACTTTGCTGCGGTGAAGTCCTTTGGTCAGGGCAAGCACCAGGGTCCCTGATTGATATTCTTTCGTAAAAATATTACTTTCCATCAGGAGAAAGGCAATGAGTGCCATGGGGATGTTTTTGAAAAACTGTACCCAAGAGGTCAGGGCGTCCACGGTGACACCGGTGACGATCATGCCGCTTTCGGCAAGGGAATCCGCCAGAATCTTGAAAAGCCACGGGGTCAGCTTGGCAATGGCAGGATTCATGATACCAAACAGTATGAATAAAATGCCAAGGAACAGTAGGTGGCTCGATCGTAGCAGACCGGTCCATTCTTTTTTGATAAAAGCCAGTAGGGATCTCACTTTGCAGCCACCTCCATAAACAGGGATTCTAACGTTGGTTCTAAGCGTTGGAGCTTCAGGATCGGAATTTGGTGATCAGCCAACAGGCGAAACAGGTCGTGTAACGCAATGTCGGTTTCGCGAAACGTTAGTTGGTTGGACTGGGGTGCGGAAGTGTCATCGGTTGTTGTTTGGCGAAACGCAGCGATGCATTGCAGAAGTCTGTGCAGGTCTGCCTCGTTTTCTGTCTCCAAAAGGTATTCATCTCTGCGGTATTGTGATCTGATCCGGGAAAGGGGCCCATTCATGGTTATGATACCGTCTTTTAAGAAGGACACGTCTGTGCAGATGCGCTCTACGTCCGACAGGATGTGGGTGGAGAATAGGACGGTGGTCTGTTCTTTTACTGCCAGTAGAATATCCAGGATTTCTTTGCGACCTACCGGGTCTAGTGCGGAGGTGGGCTCGTCGCAGATCAAAAGTTTTGGTTTGTTCAGCAGGGCCTGAGCGATTCCCAGGCGTTGTTTCATTCCACGGGAGAATCCTTTGATGCGATGGGTTTCCTCACGTAAGCCTACTAATGTCAGGAGTTCCTCGCTGCGGGACTTGATCTCTGATTTTTTAATGCCACAGATCTCGCCGCAGAAGGTCAGGTATTCGGAGGCCGTCATAAAGGTGTAATATTCCGGGACATCAGGAAGATAGCCAATGTGGCGGTTGGTAGCGGTCTGGCCGTAGGGTACTTTTTCACCGGCAACCAGGATCTCTCCGGCGTCAGCCTGCAGCAGTCCCAGGATGATCTTCATGGTGGTGGTTTTGCCGGCTCCGTTTTGGCCGATGAAACCGTAGATGCTGTGCTCCGGGACAGAGAGGGTCAGACCTTTTAGCACTTGTTTATCGCCGAAGCGTTTGTGCAGGTCGGTAATTTGCAGCATATCCATTTAGGCTTCCTCCTTGCCAAACAGGAAATACAGGATGGGGCCGATAAAGTTCATTCCCACGATGGTCACAACA
Organism: Acetatifactor sp.; assembly: GCA_045645825.1. Taxonomy (GTDB): domain Bacteria; phylum Bacillota; class Clostridia; order Lachnospirales; family Lachnospiraceae; genus Acetatifactor. The sequence goes on from JAZRJO010000386.1 coordinate 2,961, forward strand.
AGCCAAAGAGTACGTGTTCCTCTTTTGTAAGTCTTGTGAGTGAGAATGTGATACAGGGTGTATAAAAGTAGAGCAAATTCTGCAATCACAAGGGGGATCAAAAAGGGCAGAAATTCTCCGATCTCTTGAAAAGCCTCATTCAGGGTTGCATTCATTGTCAGGTTCCTCCTTTCGGTAAGTTTCTACGCAGAAGCCTTTGTATCCGCAACAGGTGCAGGTCAGCTTTCTGAGGGTAGGAGTATGAGGCGCCCAAAAGGCTTCTCTCATCTTAGGTTTGAAGATCTCGTGGCATTCGGGGCAGATATAAGCTACTCTCTTAAAATAGTACCGCGATATCCACACACCATAAATAAGCGCTAGTAAGGTATAGATTACAAAAGGCCACCAGATGCCCTTGGTGATCCACAGGATGATGGTCAGCCATTCTATGATTTCCAGAGGAATGGCTGTGAGGATAAGGGTTGTACGTAGTTTTCTCATTTTCTTCTTATTTTCCATTGCATAAGCTATATCGCCGATAGATTCAACGGAGAAATTTTCTATACTCTTTAACTCACGTTTGATGCCATCCAATAAATTAAGTTTGGACTGCAACTGAGTCTGTTCCTTGCGAAGGGTCTGTTCCTGCTGGGCAAGCAGGACGCTTAGGACATTGCCGGGATCGTCACCGGATAACAGTTCACTGATACTGTTAATGGGCAGTCCGGCATCTCTTAGGAAGCAGATGATCTTCATCCGCTTTAAGTCCTGTTCCGAGTAGAGGCGTCTGCCGCCTTCGGACAGTTCACTGGGAATGAGGATGTTTCTGGTATCGTAGTATTGGACGGTTCGCACGGATAC
>JAZRJO010000387.1:0-2070 GCA_045645825.1 Acetatifactor sp.
CTAAGAATCCCAAGTCCAACCTGGCTTCCATGGGTATCTATATTTTCAATACGGATGTGCTGAAGAAATATTTGATCGAGGATGAGGCAGATCCCGATTCTCAGAACGACTTTGGCAACAATATCATTCCTAACTTATTAAAGGACGGCCGCAAGATGTATGCTTACCGCTTTAATGGTTACTGGAAGGATGTGGGTACCATTGCCTCCCTGTGGGAAGCCAATATGGAGGTGATGGATCCGGAGCACAGCGGCATTGACTTGTTTGACGAGAACTGGAAGATTTACAACCGCAACAGCGGGAAGACCGGCCACAAGGTAGGCAAAAATGCCACCGTAGAGAACTCCATGATCACTGACGGCTGCCGCATAGGTGGAAGCGTGAAGCATTCTATCCTCTTTGCCGGTGTCCGCGTGGAAGAAGGCGCTCAGATAGAGGATGCTGTTGTTATGGGCAATTCCGTGATCAAAGCCGGTGCAAAAGTGGTACATTGTATTGTAGGTGAGAATTCCTACATCGGTGAGAATGCCGTGGTAGGTGCTATGCCTACTGAAGATGTGAAGGGTGTAGCCACCATAGGTCCCGGCGTATCTGTTGGTGCAGGTGCCAAGATCGGCCCCAATGCCATGGTCAATCATAATGTAAAGGATGGTGAAGAACAATGGTAAAATCAAATACAGATGCACTGGGTATTATATTCCCTAACAGTTATGATAATCAGGTTCCGGAGCTGGTCATCGAACGTCTGATGGCTTCCATTCCTATTGCAAGCCGTTATCGTATGATTGACTTTTTATTGTCCAGTATGGTAAATTGCGGCATTGACAATGTAACTGTGATCGTTCGTAAGAATTACCATTCCCTTATGCGTCATCTGGGCTCCGGTCGCACATGGGACTTAAGCCGCAAGAATGGCGGTCTGAATATCGTTCCTCCCTACGCCGAGAAAACAGTAAAAATGTACAACGGACGTATAGAAGCCCTTGCCAGCATTCTGGAGTTCTTAAAGAGCCAAAAGGAGAAGTATGTGTTTATCTCCGATGCCAATATCGCAGCCAACTTCGATTTTAACGATATGCTTAAAATGCATGAAGCTTCCGGCGCAGATGTAACCATTGCATACAAAAAAGAAGAAATTCCCTATGGATTTATGAATCTGCAGCCCACCGCTTCCACAGACCTTTATTATACTTTGACCCTGGAAGAAGGTCGAGTGAAGGAGATTCAGATCAATCCCAAAGAGTCGGGGCTACAGAATTTTTCCATGAATATTTACCTGATCGAAAGAAACCTTTTGATCCAGAAGATAAGCGATGCTTATGTGCGCGGCCTCACGTATTTCGAGCGCGATATCCTGGCTCCTCAGTTGGATGCACTGAAAGTGTATGGCTATGAATTCGACGGTTACAGTGTGCGCATCAGCGATATTAAAAATTACTTTGATGAGAACATGAAGCTTTTGGAAGATGAAAATCTGGACGCGCTGTTTGGTCGTTCCCCTATTTATACCAAGGTACGTGACGACAACCCCACCAGATATATCGGTTGCGCCAAGGTAAAGAATGCCATGGTAGCCGACGGTTGTATCATAGAAGGAGAAGTAGAAAACAGCATTCTGTTCCGTGGGGTTAAAGTAGGTAAAGGCGCAAAGGTAAAGAATTGTATCCTGATGCAGGATACTGTGATCGAGGGCAACGCAGAGGTGGAATATATGATCACCGATAAAGAAGTGACCATTACACAGGGCAAGACTATTACCGGTTCCGATACCTTCCCTGTATTTATTGCCCCATATAGAACTGTATAAACTATAGGTGCCATATGAATCAATCCGTAACATCATATACAGAAGCTTTAGAAGCTTTCAAGAAAATGGTAGCAAAAAGTGATAACATTGTTTTCTTCGGTGGTGCCGGAGTTTCCACAGAAAGCGGTATCCCAGATTTTCGAAGCGTGGACGGGCTTTATAATCAGCAGTATGATTACCCACCGGAGACCATTTTAAGCCACAGCTTTTACAGACACAACCCCCTGGAGTTTTATCGTTTCTATCGTAATAAGATGTTATTC
>JAZRJO010000388.1:0-1876 GCA_045645825.1 Acetatifactor sp.
TTCTGTCTACAAAAACAACAAAGTACTCATTGAGTTCCAGGATAAGCTGAAGGCTGCTTCCGTTTCTGCCTACGCCCATATTCATGCTGATGGTGAACCGGGACCGGATGGCAAAAAGCGTCACTCCCTTATCGGGATCCAGATGATTGATTATTCTAAGGGCACCGGTGCCAATTCGGTTATTGTAAATGTGAACATTTCACCGGAAGAGGCTAAATTTATCCTATCACGTCTTACTGCTGGTTTTCAAAGTTATACCTTCCAGCAGGAAAAGATATTTGGTGAAAAGGACAAAGACGGTTTCTCTTCTGTAACAAAGCTTAGAATTATCAGAGCAGAGAAAGACAAGAAAGGCAATGTAAGAAATCTTCCTTGGTATATCGAAGTAGAGAACGGCAAAGGCATTCCTATGAAAAACGCTAATGGTGGAACCTATATGAAAAGCGGTTCTTACGTGCGTAAAAATATGGTATCTGCCAGCTTAAGTGATCTGGAATTCTTCCAGTTATTAAGCCGCGTTTCCTCATACATCGATGCCTGGGAAAAGGTTGTGGGTCCTTCCGTTATTCAACAAGGCAGAACTGCCCTTGCCGATCGACAGAATAACAATCGGTCATATACAGCCACTCCTAATGCAGCCTGATCAACAAATAAAAATCATACAGTTTATGAAGGGAATATCATATCATGGTATTCCCTTTTTGAAAGGAGTCCTATATGAAAAACAATCAAGTAACCGGTGTGCTCAGACGTGTAGACGATCTTGGACGTATCGTACTTCCAAAAGAATATCGCCGCGCCATGCACATAAATGAAAATGATCCTTTAGAGATCATTCTTTGTGACAATCAGCTTGTTATCCACAAGTACCATCCATTAAAAACCATACAATCCTTATGCAAGCAATACCTACGTGCATTTGCTCAAAACTGTAACGCACCTTGCATCATCTGTAATACAGATAATATTCTTGAAGTCCGTGGTGTATCACTTTCCACAACTGCAAAACTATCTGAAGATGTTATTTCGCTGATTCGATCCGGAAAGAAATATCTCTTTAAAGAGGATGATCCCTTAAATCTGCTCCGTGATGGTAACTATCAGATCGACAGTTTATATCCGGTTAAGTATGAGGGAGAACCTGCAGGTGCAGTAATCCTTTTGCATTATAGGGATCTGACAGAATTGGAAACAGGTTATGCAAAATTTCTTGCAGATTTATTATCACAAGCCATACAGGAGGTAGCATAAATATGAATTACTTACAGTTTAGAGAAAGATTACTTGCAGAAATTAATGGTCGCATGGCAAAACACGGTATCAAAAGTACCATTCTTCCTATCAATATACGTTTGCAACCGGAGGAAACCCTGTATCTGGGTATCAATCATGAAAAAACGCAACCCATCGGCATTCAGCCATTGTATGAGATGGTCAAAAGCGAAAAGAAATCCATATCCGATCTGGCCACCGTTTTACTCGATTCCTTTGAAACGTGTAACAACCTGCCTACGGAATTATGTGAAGAGAACTTAGTATGTGGCCTGATTAACATGAACTATCATAAAGACTTGTTGAAGACCATACCACACATCCCGTTTTTTGATATGGCGATCACGCTTTCAAAACCAGTGAAGTTATCAGATGGCTCCAATGTCTATACAATGATTAATGAAGCTACACTGAATGCTTCCGGTTACAAGCTGACGGATTTATACTGGCCAGCTCTGAAACGAACGTTTGAGAATCACCCAACGAATCTCTTTTCCCCTGCCAGGTATATTAAGGACCATTCCTTGGATTCTGATCTGCTATCACCTGCATTTATGATGAACATCTCATGCCTGAGATTTCTGGAGGATACATTCCCGGAACG
>JAZRJO010000389.1:0-2784 GCA_045645825.1 Acetatifactor sp.
CCCGACTTCCAGGATAGCGGAGTGGATGTGTGGGAGACGGCATTTGTGTGAGTTTTTCAGTGTTCTTGAAACAATAATTAATGTACCGGACTTGTTTTTTTATAAAAAATAGGGTAATATATTTTTATCACGATATAGGAAGGAAAATGCAATGAAAAAAGCTTTAATCACCGGAATTACCGGGCAGGATGGTTCTTATTTGGCAGAGTTTTTATTAGAGAAAGGTTATGAAGTACATGGTATGACCAGACGTGCTTCAATTTCCAATACATCACGTATTGATCATTTGATCGAAAAGAAAGCAATTACGCTGCACGATGGAGATTTGTCTGATACATCTTCCATCACAAATATTATTGCGAAGGTACAGCCGGATGAAATTTATAATCTGGCAGCGCAGTCTCATGTGCAGGTTTCTTTTGATGTTCCTGAATACTCAGGCGATGTAGATGCCCTTGGGGTATTGAGAGTTCTGGAGGCCATCAGAATTCTTGGTCTTAGCAAGAAAACCAAGTTTTATCAGGCATCCACTTCTGAGTTATATGGTAAGGTAGAGGAAGTTCCTCAGAGAGAGACCACACCTTTCCATCCCTACAGTCCTTATGCAGTTGCCAAGCAGTATGGCTTCTGGATTACCAAGGAGTATCGTGAAGCATACGGTATGTTTGCTGTAAATGGTATCTTGTTTAATCATGTATCTGAGAGACGTGGTGAGAACTTCGTTACCCGTAAGATTACGTTGGCAGCAGGAAGAATTGCTGAAGGCTTACAGGATCATCTGGAGCTTGGTAATATGGATTCTCTGCGTGACTGGGGATATGCAAAGGATTATGTAGAATGTATGTGGATGATTCTGCAGCATGATGTGCCGGAAGATTTTGTAATTGCTACCGGAGAGCAGCATACGGTTAGAGACTTTACGGAGAAGGCATTTAGAGCCAATGGTATTGAATTGAGATGGGAAGGAACCGGCGTAGACGAAAAGGGATATGATGTGGCTACCGGCAAGATGCTGGTATGTGTAAATCCTGCATGGTTCAGACCTACCGATGTGGATAATCTATGGGGAGATCCCACAAAGGCTAAGACTGTTCTTGGTTGGAATCCCCAGAAGACATCTTATGAAGAATTGGTAAATATTATGGCTAAACATGACAGACAGCTTGCCAAGAGGGAAGCGGCTATTAAAGCTGCAACAGAAAACGAATAACAAGAAGTGGGAAAGGGAATTCGTAAGAATTCCTTTTCGCTTAAGAGGATAAGTACATGAAAAAAGGGTTAGTGATCGGTGCAGCAGGATTTGTTGGCCATTATTTGCTGGATGAAATGCATGTTCATGGGATGGAATGTTATGCAACAAAGCTGCCGCATGAAAATCAGGAGCATCCCTATGCCCAAATCTTTAACTTAGACATTTTGAATAAAGAGGAAATTGTATCACTGCTGAGCCAAGTGCAACCTGATTATATATTTCATCTTGCTGCACAAAGCTCTGTGGGGGTGGCATGGAAAAATCCGGGCTTAACCGTGGATGTGAATATCAAGGGTAGTATCAATGTGATGGATGCTGTCAGGGAATTGTCTTACAAGCCGCGTGTGCTTCTGATTGGTTCCGGCGAGGAATATGGTCATATTCTGCCTGGGGAGACACCTATTACAGAAGATAATCTGCTTAGACCCGGTAATATCTATGCGGCTACAAAGGCGTGTCAGAATATGATTGGAAGCATTTATTCCAAGGCTTATAACATGGAGATTATGATGGTGCGTGCTTTCAACCATGTGGGCCCGTCACAAGCCCCTTTGTTTGTGGTCTCAGATTTCTGCAAGCAGGTGGCAGAAATCGAAAAAGGTCTGAGAGAACCGATCATGAGAGTTGGAAATCTGGCAGCCAGAAGAGATTTTACGGATGTGCGTGATGTGGTAAGGGCCTATGTACAGTTGATCCAGTGTGGAGTGCCCGGTGAAACATATAATGTTGGCAGTGGACATGCCAGAACCATCCAAGCGATATTGGATATGATCATTTCACAGGCGAACATATCGATTAAAGTAGAGGTAGATCCCAATAGGCTTCGTCCGGTTGATGTTCCCATTATTGAGGCTGATATTACAAAGCTTCAGCAATTGACAGGATGGAAACCTGAGATTCCCTTGAAACAGACCATACAGGAAACTTTGGATTATTGGCGTGTTCAAGTGTAAGGGCAGAAGATAGAGGATAGAAGATGAAGTGTATAATACTGGCAGGTGGAAAAGGTGACAGATTATGGCCTTTATCCAGAGTAGATTACCCTAAACAATTTATTCAGATTCAAGGAGATCATTCCATATTTCAGGAGACCATTGCAAGAAATATACCTTTTTGCGATGAGTTTATTGTTATAACCAATATGGAATACCAGTTTATTGTAGAGAATCAGGTAAGCGCATTTCAGGGTTTAACGTACCGATGTATCTATGAGGGCGTAGGAAGAAAGACAACCGCGGCGATAACACTGGCTTGTCTACAGTTACCTCAGTCTGAAACAGTGCTGATCGTACCGGCAGATCAGATTATTTCCGGGGAAACATACAAGGATGATCTGATGCATGCAAAAGAATTAAGTAATCTGGGAAATCTTGTTACCTTTGGTATGAAGATAGAGCGGCCGGAAGAACGTTTTGGATATATCCGCTATGCCGGAGAATCGGTATTGCAGTTTGTAGAAAAACCGGATGCTGCCACAGCAGAGCGTTACCATCAAAGTGGTGATTATGTGATCAATAGCGGTATGTTCCTGT
>JAZRJO010000390.1:0-5040 GCA_045645825.1 Acetatifactor sp.
ATTATCAATCAATGCATCAACAGCTTCCTGAAGCATTCTCTTTTCATTTCGTACAATGATATCAGCAGCACCCAGCTCTAACAGTCTCTTCAGACGGTTGTTTCTGTTGATAATTCTTCTATACAGATCATTCAGGTCAGAGGTGGCAAAACGACCGCCATCCAGCTGAACCATAGGACGCAGATCGGGCGGGATCACAGGGATCACATCCATTACCATCCACTCAGGTCTGTTGCCGGACTCACGGAAAGCTTCCACTACTTCCAGTCTCTTAATGATACGGGCACGCTTCTGTCCGGAAGATTCTTTCAATCCGGCCTTCAGCTCTACGGATTCCTTCTCCAGGTCAATAGCCTTAAGAAGCTCCTGAATGGCTTCCGCACCCATACCGACGCGGAATTTATTGCCCCAGGTCTCTCTGGCATCCTGATACTCTCTCTCAGACAGTATCTGCTTTAATTCCAGATTGGACTCACCGGGGTCCAGTACGATATAAGATGCAAAGTACAACACTTTTTCCAGTACTCTGGGGGACAGATCCAAGATCAGACCCATACGGCTGGGTATCCCCTTAAAATACCAGATGTGAGAAACCGGAGCTGCCAGCTCGATATGTCCCATACGCTCTCTGCGGACACTGGCCTTGGTTACTTCAACACCACACCTGTCGCAGACTACACCTTTATATCTGATTTTCTTGTATTTACCACAATGACATTCCCAGTCCTTGCTGGGTCCAAAGATCTTCTCACAATACAGACCTTCCCTTTCAGGCTTTAAGGTTCTGTAGTTGATGGTCTCCGGCTTTAATACCTCTCCATGAGACCATTCACGGATCTTATCCGGTGAAGCTAATCCAATCTTAATGGCATCAAATGTCATCGGTTGGTAGTTTGCACTCATTGTTTCTGACATATATGGCACTCCCTTCCATATTAGAATTCATCGTCTTCTCCATCGAAGTCGTCATCGTAATCATCCATATCCAGATCATCATCGGCACTCACAAGCTCGCCGCTATCCTCGTCGAACTCCTGCTTCTGATAACCCATTTCTCCAAGTGACTCACTGTCCATATCGTTATACTTATGATCGCCTTCCATCTCAAAACGATAGTCGCTGTCACCATAATCGATAGTTTCCATGATCTCCACTTCTGTCTGATCCTCGCGAAGTACTTTCACATCCAGACCAAGTGCCTGCAGTTCCTTAAGGAGTACCTTAAAGGACTCAGGAATTCCGGGAGCAGGAATGTTATCTCCCTTAATAATTGCTTCATAAGTCTTCACACGTCCTACCACATCATCGGACTTCACAGTCAGGATCTCCTGCAATGTGTAAGATGCACCATATGCTTCCAGTGCCCAAACTTCCATCTCACCGAAACGCTGTCCGCCGAACTGCGCCTTACCGCCCAGAGGCTGCTGGGTAACTAAGGAGTACGGGCCGGTAGAACGGGCATGAATCTTATCGTCTACCAGGTGATGCAGCTTCAGGTAATGCATGTGTCCAATGGTAACAGCACTGTCAAAATATTCACCGGTACGGCCGTCGCGGAGACGTACTTTACCATCCCGTGAAATAGGCACACCCTTCCAAAGCTTTCTGTGCTCTCTATTCTCATACAGATAATCCACTACTTCAGGAAGCAGTTCTTCCTTATGCTTTGCCTCAAACTCTTCCCACTCCAGATTCACGTAATCATTAGCCAGATCCAGAGTATCCATGATATCATTCTCGTTAGCACCGTCAAATACAGGTGTAGCTACGTTAAAGCCCAATGCCTTGGCAGCCAGTGAAAGATGGATTTCCAATACCTGTCCGATATTCATACGGGAAGGCACGCCCAGAGGATTCAGTACGATATCCAGAGGACGACCGTTAGGCAGATAAGGCATATCCTCTACCGGCAGCACACGGGAAACTACACCCTTGTTACCGTGACGGCCTGCCATCTTATCACCTACGGAAATCTTTCTCTTCTGTGCAATATAAATACGAACTGCCTGATTTACACCGGGAGATAATTCGTCACAATTTTCTCTGGTAAATAACTTGGCATCTACTACGATAGCGTATTCACCGTGAGGAACTTTCAGAGAGGTATCTCTTACTTCTCTCGCCTTTTCACCAAAGATGGCACGAAGCAGTCTCTCTTCTGCGGTCAGCTCCGTCTCACCCTTAGGTGTAACCTTACCAACCAGAATATCACCGGCGCGAACCTCTGCACCGATACGGATGATTCCTCTGTCATCCAGATCCTTCAGAGCATCATCACCTACACCAGGAACATCACGAGTGATTTCCTCGGGTCCTAACTTGGTGTCACGTGCTTCTGCCTCATATTCTTCAATGTGAACGGAAGTATATACATCATCCATCACCAGTCTTTCACTTAACAGAACAGCATCCTCGTAGTTATAACCTTCCCAGGTCATAAATCCGATCAGCGGATTCTTACCAAGTGCAAGCTCACCATCCCTGGTAGAAGGACCGTCAGCGATAACCTGACCTGCTGCCACATGGTCACCCTTGAATACGATAGGCTTCTGATTATAACAGTTAGACTGGTTACTTCTTGCAAACTTGGTCAAATGGAACTCTTCCTTCTCACCGTCATCATAAGCGATGCGGATCATATTGGAAGATACATACGTTACAGTACCGGGCTTCTTTGCTACCTGACATACCCCGGAGTCAACAGCAGTCTTCACTTCCATACCGGTTCCGACTACAGGTGCTTCCGTGTTCAAAAGAGGCACTGCCTGACGCTGCATGTTGGAACCCATCAGCGCACGGTTTGCATCGTCGTTCTCCAGGAAAGGAATCAGTGCAGTAGCAACTGAGAATACCATCTTAGGAGATACGTCCATGTAATCAAACATGGATCTGGGATATTCCTGAGTCTCTTCGCGGTAACGACCGGATACAGACTTACGAACGAAATGTCCTTCCGCATCCAAAGCTTCACTAGCCTGTGCCACATGGTAATTATCTTCTTCATCTGCCGTCATATACACTACTTCTTCGGTAACACGAGGGTTCGCAGGATCCGTTTTATCGATGACACGATAAGGCGCCTCTACAAAACCATACTCGTTGATACGTGCATAGCTTGCCAGAGAGTTGATCAGACCGATGTTAGGACCTTCGGGCGTCTCAATAGGACACATTCTTCCGTAATGGGAGTAGTGTACATCTCGAACCTCGAATCCGGCTCTGTCTCTGGACAAACCGCCGGGACCTAAGGCTGACAGACGTCTCTTATGCGTCAGTTCACCCAGAGGGTTATTCTGGTCCATGAACTGTGACAGCTGGGAGGATCCGAAGAATTCCTTCACCGCAGCCGTAACAGGCTTAATATTGATCAGGGACTGAGGAGAAATATCCTCGGAATCATGAGTGGTCATGCGCTCGCGTACCACTCTCTCCATTCTGGACAGGCCGATACGATACTGATTCTGCAAAAGCTCACCTACCGCACGGATACGTCTGTTACCCAGATGGTCGATATCGTCATCATTGCCCAAACCATATTCCAGATGGATGTTATAGTTAATGGACGCAATGATATCTTCTTTGGTAATGTGCTTGGGCACCAGCTCATACACATTCTTCTTGATGGCCTCTGCCAACTTCTCAGGATCATCGCTGTACTCCTCCAGAATCTGAGCAAGCACAGGATAATATACCAACTCTGTAATTCCCAGCTCTCTGGGATTACAATCCACATAATGGGTCAGATCCACCATCATGTTGGACAACACCTTAATATTTCTCTCTTCTGTCTCAATATATACAAAAGGAACCGCTGCATTCTGGATGGTATCAGCCAGCTCTCTGGACACCTTAGTTCCTGCTGATGCCAAGATCTCTCCGGTAGAAGGATCCACAACATCTGCAGCCAGAACCTGATTTCTGATTCTGTTTTTAAGCATCAGCTTCTTATTAAATTTATATCTTCCGACTTTGGCCAAATCATATCTGCGGGGATCAAAGAACATAGCATTAATCAGAGACTCTGCACTTTCAACACTAAGAGGCTCGCCGGGACGGATCTTCTTGTATAACTCTAACAGACCCTCCTGATAATTCTCAGCAGTGTCCTTGGAAAAGCTCGCTTCAATCTTCGGTTCCTCACCGAAAAGCTCTCGAATCTCATCATTCGTACCGACGCCAAGTGCACGGATCAACACAGTGATAGGTACCTTACGGGTTCTGTCCACACGCACATAAAATACGTCATTAGAATCCGTCTCGTACTCAAGCCATGCTCCACGATTAGGAATCACGGTGCTGGAAAACAGCTTCTTACCGATCTTATCATGGCCAATGCCATAATAAATGCCCGGAGAACGAACCAACTGGCTTACGATAACACGCTCAGCACCGTTGATTACGAAAGTACCCGTCTCAGTCATCAAAGGCATATCACCCATGAAGATTTCATGTTCGCTGATTTCCTCTTTCTCCTTATTATACAAGCGTACTTTAACTTTAAGGGGTGCCGCATAAGTGGCATCTCTTTCTTTACACTCTTCTATCGTATATTTTGCGTCCTTCCTACACAGCTCGAAGCCCACAAAATCAAGGCTTAAGGAACCGCTGTAGTCCGCGATCGGAGAGATATCATCGAAAACTTCTTTCAAGCCTTCGTCTAAAAACCACTGATAAGAGTCTTTCTGGACCTCGATCAGGTTGGGCATCTCTAAAACCTCTTTTTGTCGTGAATAACTCATACGCATGTTCTTGCAGTTCGCAATTGGACGTATTCTGTTTTTTTCCATTGACATTTCACCCCGTTCTTTCAGATTTGAAACCTATTTGCATCGGTATTTCATTAACTTAGTCTACGAATAGCATACCTTGCCACAATAGTGCATTGTCTATAGTACCACAAAATTTGTCCGGCGTCAAGGAAAATTTTTCAAAAAGTCAGAAATTTGTTGCCGGCATGATTATTAGGCGTAATTTCAGGGAATGGGCAAGGGACGCAAGAAGGGGGAGGAGGATGGGAGGGATGGCGGGAGGGGCGGAGCC
>JAZRJO010000391.1:0-4181 GCA_045645825.1 Acetatifactor sp.
GCCGCAGACAGGGAATGCTGCGGGAGTTTTTCAATAGCTCGATACTTATTTTGTACGGAAAAAGTTTTTTTATTCGTGTTTATATAAAACTAAAAATGATAAAATTAAGAAGATGAAATATAAGGAGTGGTCTGAAATGGAAGAGAAGCATCAGCGCAGAGTCCGTTATAAAGGTACGCATCCCAGAAATTTTAAAGAAAAATATAAAGAACTGCAGCCGGATAAGTATGGAGATACCATAGAAAAGGTCATCAGAAAGGGCGGCACGCCTGCGGGTATGCATATATCTATTTGCGTGGAGGAAATTTTGGAATTTCTTCAGATTCAACCGGGACAGAAGGGATTGGATGCTACATTGGGTTACGGCGGACATACAGGAAGAATGCTTCAGTGCCTGAAGACGGATGGATCGTCAGGTAACGGTGGACATCTATATGCTCTGGACGTTGATCCTATCGAAATTGTAAAGACAGAAGAGAGGCTTCGCAATATGGGTTATGGAAAAGATGTATTGACCATATTGCAAATGAATTTTGCAGACATTGATAAGCTGTCTGACCAGGTAGGTAAATTTGATTTTGTGCTGGCAGATCTGGGGGTTTCATCTATGCAGATCGATAATCCGGACAGAGGGTTCTCCTATAAAACAGAAGGTCCTCTTGATTTGAGACTGAATCCCACCAAAGGTATTTCTGCAGCAGAGCGTCTGAGGACTGCCGGGCAACAGGAAATTGTCGGTATGCTTGTGGAGAATGCAGACGAACCCTATGCCCGGGAGATAGCCAGGGAAGTTATCAATACATTGAAAAAGGGTGACAGGATAGATACAACCACACAGTTTCGAAAGGTGATTGAGAAAGCGCTGGAGTTCATTCCTGCTGAGGAACGGACGGAAGCAGTCAAAAAATCCTGTCAGAGAAGTTTTCAGGCATTGCGAATCGATGTGAACAACGAATATGAGGTTTTGTATGCCTTTCTGGAGAAGCTTCCGAATGTGCTGGCGCCGGGAGGACGGGCAGCTATACTGACTTTTCACTCGGGAGAGGACAGACTGGTTAAGAAATCTTTCCAAAGCATGTACAAAGAAGGAATCTACAGTGATTACAGCAAAGAAGTGATCAGACCATCAGCGCAGGAGTGTATCCGCAACAGCAGAGCCAAATCCACTAAAATGCGTTGGGCTGTGAAAGCGTAATATTTGTAAAGGAGAAAGAAAAATGGAATTTCGTCCTTGTATCGACATCCATAACGGACAGGTAAAGCAGATTGTGGGAGGCAGCCTGAAAGACTTAAACGATTCAGCTGTTGAAAATTTTGTAGCAAAGCAGGATGCTGCCTTTTACGCCGGCTTATATCAACAACATAACATCAAGGGAGGGCATGTGATCCTCTTAAACCCTGCATCCAGTGACCACTACGGGGCAACTAAAGAACAGGCACTGTCAGCTCTGAAAGCCTATCCGGGCGGACTTCAGGTGGGTGGAGGTATCACTCCGGATAATGCCCGGGAATTTCTGGATGCCGGTGCTTCTCATGTGATTGTAACCTCCTACGTTTTTAAAGATGGCCGCATTCGCTATGATCGTCTGGAAACTATGGAAAAAGCCGTGGGATCAGACCGTCTTGTCCTCGATGTCAGCTGTCGCTTGATCGAAGGGCGGTACCATGTGGTTACTGACCGTTGGCAGAAAGTTACAGATGAAATAATGGACATCGAGCTTTTGGACAAACTGTCCGATTACTGCGATGAATTTCTGATTCACGCAGTAGACGTAGAAGGAAAATCCCGGGGAATCGAAATCAACCTCGTAAAACTACTGGGAGACTGGGGAAAACATCCCGTTACCTACGCCGGTGGTGTCCACAATTTTGACGATTTGAAACAGTTAAAAGAAATTGCTAGAAATAAGGTCAACGTAACCATCGGAAGTTCTCTGGACCTTTTCGGCGGTTCTATGAATTTTTGGGAAGTTTTGAATTTTATTAAAAATACATAATAGAACCATTCAAAAAGGCTGTATATCCATGGATATACAGCCAGTTCTTTTTCATGAGTCGGTTTTATAATTTGGTTACATTAACAGCCTGAGGACCTTTTTCACCGTTTACAACATCATACTCAACAGCTGCGCCCTCCTCCAGAGTCTTGAAACCTTCCATGTTCAGTCCGGAAAAATGTACAAATACGTCATGACCTGCTTCATCAGAGATGAAACCGTAACCTTTTTGGTTGTTGAACCACTTTACTGTACCTTTGTTCATTATAGATACCTCCAAATAATCAATCAAGCTGCAATTTCTGCAACAAAGTTAGAATATCACAATGAATTAAAAAAGTAAAGTAAAAACTCTTGATTTCTTTATAAAGTTGTGGTAATTTTATTGTGGCTG
This sequence comes from Acetatifactor sp., assembly GCA_045645825.1. Lineage (GTDB taxonomy): Bacteria > Bacillota > Clostridia > Lachnospirales > Lachnospiraceae > Acetatifactor. The sequence goes on from JAZRJO010000391.1 coordinate 2,392, forward strand.
ACAAGACAGATGACAAGATAATGTGTTGGAGGAAGAATTATGAAGAACGTAAAGAAATGGCTGAATGAAATATTTATTGACGGATTGAGTGGTATGGCACTTGGTTTGTTTTCCACTCTGATCATTGGAACGATCATTGCACAGATCGGTGGCTTGATCGGTGGTACGGTAGGAAATTATCTGACAGCGATCAGTAATGTTGCCAAGACATTGACCGGTGCAGGTATCGGTGTGGGTGTGGCTTGTAAGTTCAAGCAGGGACCTTTGGTGACTGTATCGGCAGCTGTTGCAGGTATGATCGGTGCATGGCCTTTGGTGACGTCTATGGAGGGATTTGCTCTTGGAAAGCCGGGAGAGCCTCTGGGCGCTTTTATCGCAGCATTGGCAGCAATTAAAATTGGTCAACTGGTGGCAGGCAAGACAAAAGTAGATATCATCGTGACCCCACTTTTATGCATTTTATCAGGTGCTATAGTAGGATTTGTGGCAGGTCCGCCCATTACGGCATTTATGAGCTGGTTGGGTGCGCTGGTGAATGTAAATGTAGAGCAGCATCCTATTATTGGAGGTGTTGTGATATCTGTGTTGATGGGTATGATCCTGACCTTGCCCATCAGTTCTGCGGCAATCGGTGTGTCCATGAGCATCAGTGGTCTGGCAGCCGGAGCGGCTACCATTGGTTGCTGCTGTAACATGGTAGGCTTTGCAGTGGCAAGTTACCGTGAGAATAGGATGGGTGGTCTTATCGCACAAGGTGTTGGAACCTCCATGCTGCAGGTGCCGAACATTGTAAAGAAGCCGATCATTTGGATTCCTTCCATTGTATCCAGTGCTGTTTTGGGTCCTATTGCTTCTGCTGTTTTACGTATGACCAGTACCCCTGTGGGTTCCGGCATGGGATCTGCCGGCTTTGTGGGACAGTTTGCTGCTTATGGTTCCATGGTGGCTGAAGGGAAAGGAAGTCTTGAGTCTCTGGTGCTGATTCTTGTAATGCATTTTATCTTGCCGGCAGCAGTTACGTTGGCAGTCTCTGAGCTGATGCGTAAAAAGGGCTGGATTGCTAAAGGGGATATGGCATTGGATATATAGTGATTATGCATAAAAAATGTTGTCAAAAATCGGGTCTGGTTGCAAGAAACCAGAAATTTATTGGTAAAATGTTACAAAATTATTAAGATAGAGTTGCTTAGAAGAATCACCTGTGGTAAAATGTTTCTATTCTAGCGAGAAACATTTACGGAGGTGATTTTTCTATGGAGCGTAAAAAACATAAAAAGAGAAATCATGTAATTATTGTTACATCAGATGCAGTGGATGCTGATGCAAAGCAGTTTCAGATCAAGCCATGGCTGTTGCAGATCATAATCATCGTAGGTTGTGTGTTGATAGGAGCGGCTGTAGGCTGTTTCATTTATGAAAAGGATGTATGGGAGGTGGCCAATCGTAAGATTGATGAACAGAAGATTCTGGTGGAGGATCAAAAGTCCGTCGTGGCATCCAAGGAGAATGAAATCCAGGCATTGAATGAACAGATCAAGGATTTGCAGGCCAAGATAGAGGACCGGGACGATAAGATCAACATATTGAGTGAGACTGTGAATCAGAAGGCTGCAGAGGTGCAGGGATTGACAGAGACTCTGGCTGCACAGGCCCTTCCCACAGCGTATCCATTGACGGGTTCTGCATCCATAGAAGAGACTAAGGAAGGCGATCCTGTATGCATATTTACCGCGTCTGCAGGCATAACCGTGGTGGCCACTGCAAGAGGCACGGTAATAGCCATTAATGAA
>JAZRJO010000392.1:0-5503 GCA_045645825.1 Acetatifactor sp.
CACAATCCTTTTCTCTTGGATCTGATAGGGTTCCACAAAAAACTGATACATATTTTCTCCTATTTAGGAACGACGTGCTGTAACACTTACCCATTCACCCTGATAGGTCACTTCCAGCACTTCAAGGCCTGCTGCCTTCACTGCTTCTACTACTGTCTGTTCCTTGTCATCAATGATGCCGGAAGTAATGTAAATACCACCCTTTTTCAACTGGTGCAGGATCACAGGCGTCAGAGGCACCAGCACATCAGCCAGAATATTAGCCACCACAATATCATAGCACTCGTAGCCAACCTTATCCTGTATCTCTTTGTCTGTGATGATGTTTCCGATCATCATATCAAATTCTGTCGGTGCAATACCGTTAGCTTCACAGTTCTGGGCTACTGCTTCCACTGCACAAATATCAAGATCTGTGCCTACTGCATGCTTCGCCCCAAACATCAAGGAAAGAATGGCCAGGATACCACTGCCGGTTCCCACATCCAGAAGTTCTGTGTCAGGTGTAATAAATTTACGCAGCTGTCTGATACACAGCTGGGTAGTCTCATGTATAGCGGTACCAAATGCGGTGCCCGGGTCAATATGAAGCACCATTCGGTCAGTATCCCCCGGCGCCACATCCTCCCAGGAAGGGATTACCAGTATATCATCTATATAAAACTGGTGGAAATATTGCTTCCAATTGTTGATCCAGTCAATGTCCTCTGTCTCATCCACTGTGATCGTACCCTCACCGATGTCCATAAATTGACGCAGTTCTTCCAATTGCTCCTCCACGTTCTTCATTACGGTCTCTACATCGGTGGCTTCTCCCTGCACCTCCAGTGTGCCGTCTTCCTTCTCTTCCACAAAAAAGCTTAAATACGCGATACCGTCATCCTCCGGTCCGTCCGGCAGGATGTCCACAAACATCTGCTCCTTTTCCAGTGCCGTCAAAGGAATCTTGTCCTCTATCTGAGCACCTTCCAGACCGATATCATACAACGTACTGATAATAATATCCTCTGCATCTGTGATAGTTTTAATTTTAAATTTTACCCACTTCATCGTTTTTCCTCCCGCTTTTAATCATTTTCTTTCAGTGTTACTTTCTCTTTGCCGTAATAATCAGCCATGGATTTATTGATCCAGTGAGACTGATCTTCTTTAATATCATCAAAAAACAACAGATATGGTCTTACAGTAAAAGGCTTCAGCTGCGCATTATCAACAGACTCTTCCTCTAATACTTGTCGTCTGTCAAGATATTCTGCATAGTACTGTTTCGCCTCGCCCTCTCTTAGAGATCTGATGGCATTGACTGTTGTCATGGTACTGCCGCCCCAGACATTTAAACCAAGCATCAAAATAGCAGAACCTACAAGCCAGCCTACCAACAACCACGAACCGCCTGATTCCGGATGAACATCACTGTTGTGTGATATCATTTTGCCTTTCAGTATCTTATTATAACACCATCCGATCCAATACAGCTCATTTCCATAGAGCAAAAGAAAATAATTAAACCGATAAAGATTCACCACTCTCCCTGCTCCAATGTATCCCAGGGCATATAAGGTGGGTGTAAACTGTGCTGCAAAAACACAAAAGGACAAAAGACTGACCAATGCCGGAAATGGATACCGAAACCCTTTTCTCCGTACCATATTTACGAATAACGGTAGTAACAATAATCCCATCACAATTACCGGGAAATTTGTCCACGTTGTGATATACACTGCCGCCTCTTTCAGTGACAATAGAATACTCTTGACAGCTCCAACCTGATCTACATTTGCAACCTCTTGCCTGACACCATTGCCGGGCGCCAAAACATTTACCAAAAATCCCATTACATACAATATATTGCACACAAGAACAAAGATTTTCTTCGGATGCCTTCTCACAAAATAATAAAGCGTACACAATACATACAAAAGAAGCATGGTCAATGCAGTAATATAATTACTCCCTGAAATCGCAATGGTAAGAACCACGATTCCTGTACAGAGTAATCCTTCTTTCCACTTTTTTCTGCCGCTTTGCTGATACAATCGAATCCACAGGGTACATAGTACCAAGGCCAACCCATGAATAAAAGTATATAACATTGCACCACACAGCCAATAAAAACCTTCACAGGGTGCCGGTGTCAGAAGGACCTGCATAATCATACAACACATTGTAACGATCCCGGCTCTTTTCCAATCTGCTCCAAGCACCTTCCTCATTACCGTCATAAGAAAAAAGCTCTCTGAAAGAACAAATCCACCCAATGTAAACCATGTCGTCACATAATACGCACTCTCACCAAAGATCCCTGTGATCGAGGTAGTAAACCACACACTAAAAAAAGTACCCTGCCAGGAAAAATAATATTCCCATGCGTACGGTATCTGTCCGATCAAAACCTTAAAAACCGAATGTGTTTCTTCCCATATTTCTCTTGCATGTAATGCATAAGTGAAATCATCTACACTCATGAAATTGTAAAACGCTATTTGAAACAAAGGCATCAACACCGCCGCCATTGCCACAATCGTCATTAAGAAAATAATCTTAATCTGCACTTTTTCCGTCTTTATCTTTTGCACGATCATCTTAACCTCTACTAATAAATCTGTTGCAGCATTGTTATAACCCTGCCACAACAGATTTTATCAATCAGTCTCTATTTAAAAAACTTCTTTTTCTTCCCTTTTCCATCATTCCCTTTATCATCAGACGTAGCTTCCTTCGCCGCATTCAGGGAATTGCCGCTCTCAGCATCAAACTGCTTCAACAGTTCCTTTGCCTCATGGCTCAGTTTATCGGGCACCTGCACCACCAGTGTCACATAGTGGTCTCCTCTGATATCCGGATTCCTCCAGGAAGGAACCCCCTTGCCTTTCAGACGGATCTTCGTATCGGTCTGAGTACCGGGCTTCACTTCATAGATCACCTTGCCATCCACAGTATCAATGACGATCTCGCCGCCCAGGGCTGCCACTGCAAAGGACATGGGCACGGTGGAGTAGATATTCATATCCTGACGCTGGAAGATAGGATGGCGTCCAACCACTACCTCTACCTTCACATCACCTCTGGGGCCACCGTTTACGCCGGGATCTCCTAAGCCGGGCATCAGGATCACCTGGCCGTTGTCAATACCTGCTTTGATCTTCACAGCATAGCGCTTATTCTGAGATACATAGCCGGTTCCGCGGCAATCAGAACACTTCTCTTTGATAATCTTACCAGTTCCGTTACAGTCGGGACAGGGCTGTACATTACGGACGGTTCCAAAGAAGGACTGCTGTGTGAATACCACCTGACCCTTACCGCCACACTTGGAGCAGGTCTCAGGACTGGTACCGGCTTTGGCGCCGCTTCCGTTACAGGTCTTACAAGGTTCCTTCACAGTCAGCTCAATGGTCTTCTCGCATCCGAAGATCGCCTCTTCAAAGGTAATGCGCACACTGGTGTAGAGTGTGTTGCCCTTCATAGGGCCATTACTGCGGCTGCGGCTACGTCCGCCTCCAAAGAAATCACCAAAAATATCACCGAAAATATCGCTGAAGTCGGCACCATTGAAATCAAATCCGCCTGCACCGCCGGCTCCGCCATCGAAAGCAGCATGGCCAAACTGATCATACTGACGTTTCTTCTCGGGATCACTTAAAATAGCATATGCCTCCGAAGCTTCTTTGAACTTCTTCTCCGCTTCCGCATCTCCCGGATTCATATCAGGATGATATTTCTTTGCCAATGCCCTGTAAGCTTTCTTGATCGCAGCTTCATCTGCATTTTTATCTACACCGAGCACCTCATAGTAGTCTCGCTTTTGTTCTGCCATAACTTACTCCTCGACTTCTTATCAACATTCTTCATTATTATCTAAAATACAATGTAACCGTTCAGCGTGCAAGTGACGTTCAGCTCGTGCACACACGCTACGCCACACGACTGGAGCTTTCCGGCTGTTCCTGTTTCTTCTCGGGCAGAAGGCACTTTACGGCCATCTTATATGCCTTTACCTCAAAAATATAATATACCACGATTGCTATCACCAAGTCAATGGCAAATGTCATCAGAAACAGGCTCACAAACACCCCATAGAATCCATCGATTCCCAATTTCTGCACAATCCCCCACGTAGGTCCCAGCAAAAACAGGGTCATTCCATGAACCACAAATAGGGAATAACTATATTGCTTGAACTTATCTAACCATTTCCACTCCATGATCCTCTGAAGTACCGGCAGACAATGGAATGCTGCCATAATGACCGCCGCTGCCAAGATATCACGGTAATACATCAATGTATTTTCTTCCCCCCTGGGCAGCCACCACACTAAGGGGATGATTCCAAGAAGCCACCAATTGTTCATTAACTGCTTCTCTTTCATCCTTTGTGCAAATTCATAAACGAATCCGCCCAGCACCACTGCAAACAACCATGGATCCTGCAAGAAAAGCAGCACGGCCAACAGTGGCAGATATAACCAGATTCCTCTACTGCTTCTGTTTCTGATCTTTTCCAGAAGACAGATCAAAATATTACCGATCAGGAAAGAACCGATACACCACAGATTCCGGTTGGTTCCTGTAAATCCGGGCGTCAGGCTGCTCTTTAGATACATGACCACATCGATCTGCTCCCCAAGAACGAAGAGCCAGATACCAAAGATCAAATTGGCTCCCATAACCGGCAACATCAACCGCAGATATCGGGTGATCATAAACTCTCCTGTATCAGAAACCCTCCTGCTACATTTCATAGCACTTAAGAAACCACTGATCAGGCACAAAAGCGCTAATGCATATTTCCCGGTCCAGCCATACAAGAGCCATCCTGTGGCACTGTCTTTGGTAAAATAAAGCTGAGACAATGTGCTTCCCATAAAATACTGAAAGCACTCCCCATCAAAATGAGCAAAGACAATAAAGCATATTGCCAGAAAACGTAATGTATCGATATAGTGGTATTTCTCTTTCGTCTTCATTGCCCAGCCTCGTTTCTGCCCTGCATATGCAAGAACTTAAATATTTACTCAGAATGCAAGATACACAGAGGAACCTAAGTTCCTCTGCGTTCTGTTACATACTTGTTATCTCTTTATACCTCGCGGAAGTCTCCGTCGATCACATCATCTTCCGGAGCGCTCTGTCCTGCTGCTCCGCTCATGTCAGGACCTGCACCTGCTGCGCCCTGTGCCTGCTGCATGTTCTCATACATCTTGGTGAACAGAGATTGTGCACTGGTCATCAGCTTCTCTTTGGCAGCCTTCAGCTCATCTAAGTCGCTGTCGCTCATTTCCTGATCCTTGGTTCTCTCAAGAATTGCTTTTACAGCTTCCATATCAGCCTGCACCTGAGTCTTATCAGCTTCCGGAATCTTGTCGCCTACTTCTTCCAGAGCCTTCTCAGTCTGGAATACGAAAGAGTCAGCGTCATTTCTTGCTTCCACGGCTTCTTTTCTCTTCTTATCCTGTGCTTCGAACTCAGCAGCTTCTTTTACTGCCTTCTCGATCTCTGCGTC
>JAZRJO010000393.1:0-5823 GCA_045645825.1 Acetatifactor sp.
GAAGGAAACAGCGGGCTTGGCAACTTTAGATGTCAATACCCCAAGGCGGCTTCCCTCACCGCCCGCCAATAACATGGCAATCATGTCTTTCTTAATCATGTCCTCACCTCTATCTAGCCTTTTACCTATATTTGGTATTTCCATTATAGCACATATGAGAGCGAATGTGAATATAAATCACGAAAAAATTATATATCTTTTACATTTTTCCTAAAAATGAATGGTGATTTTTGTCGAATTGTAACAATGGTTGTTTTTTGCAGCGAAGTTTTTGTTAGAAAGATTCTACATTTAACCCAGAAAAATAAAAAAAACGGATTAAAGTATTTGTTTTTTAGAGCTCAAACGTATATAATAGAGATATAAGACATTTCAAAACAACAATATAAAAGGGACGTGTACTATGTATCAAATAGATTTTAAAAATCCAATCTCCATATATTTTGTAGGAATCGGCGGCATCAGTATGAGTGGTTTGGCGGAAGTTCTGCATCAGGCAGGATTTCAGGTGTCAGGTTCCGACTGGCATGCTTCAGCTATCACACAGGCTTTGGAGGCGAAGGGGATCCGTATTTTTTATGGCGAGAGCAGAACACATATTTCAGATGATATTGATTGTGCAGTATTGACTGCTGCAGTACATGAAGATAATGAAGAATTTCAGGCAATCCGGGAGAAGAAAATCCCTTATCTGTCCAGAGCAGAGCTTCTGGGGCAGATGATGCGTAATTACGAGATGCCAATCGCCATCAGCGGTACCCACGGTAAGACTACCACCACCTCTATGGTAAGTGAGATCCTGCTGCATGCAGATGTGGATCCCACTTTGTCCATCGGCGGGATTCTTAAGACCATCGGGGGCAATATCCGGGTAGGCAAGTCCGGGTATTTTGTAACTGAGGCATGTGAATATACCAATAGCTTTTTAAGCTTTTTCCCCAGAGTCGGCATTATTTTAAATGTGGAAGAAGATCACATGGACTTCTTTCAGGATCTGAATGATATCAGAAACTCTTTTCGAAAATTTGCACAGCTGCTACCTGAAGATGGCTGTCTGATCATCAATGGTGATATCGAAAATTATGAAGAGATCACGGAAGGCCTAGTCTGCCGTGTCATTACCTATGGTTTCGGGAAAAACTGCGACTATCATGCCACAGAAATTCTCCACAGAGAGCAGACACATTCCCACTTTACGCTGCATGGTCCTGATGGTACTTCAAGGCACTTTACGCTAAAAGTACCCGGAGACCATAATATCAGCAATGCCATGGCTGCCATTGCGCTTTCTGATTTTCTGGGAATCGCTTCAGACATAACAATGGAAGGTCTGGCAGCTTTTCATGGTACGGATCGGCGTTTTGAATATAAAGGCTCCATCTGTGGCGTAACTGTCATCGATGATTATGCCCACCACCCTACGGAGATCACAGCCACGCTTAAGGCTGCCCGGGACTATCCCCATAAGACTTTGTGGTGCGTGTTCCAGCCCCACACCTATACCAGGACGAAAGCATTCTTACAGGACTTTGCCAAGGCACTGTGTCTGGCTGACCGTGTGGTGCTGGCTGACATTTATGCTGCAAGGGAAACCGATACCTTGGGCATCAACTCCCGTTCATTGCAGGAAGAGATTCACAAGCTTGGACACAATTGCGATTATTTCTCTACTTTTGATGAGATTGAAAACTTTCTCTTAGAAAATTGCACAATGGGTGATGTGTTGATAACTATGGGGGCAGGAGACGTGCTTAAAATCGGGGAAAATCTGCTTGGAATTTAATTATCCACAATATCCACAGACTTTGGTGAACCAAACGTTTCTTTAGCCTGTGGATTTCTCCTGGTCAATTGTGGAAATCTTATTAACGAAAGAAAGTATTGAGAACTTAAGAGAAACACTGCGGTTGAGATATTTTTCCAATGAAGCCATCCACATTATCCACATTATCCACAAAATCACCTCTCTCTGATGGCATCAGGATTTCTGGCACTTTGCCTATTTTCTTTTGGTAACTTGTATGCTATACTCACAACACATAAACAGGCAGGTTCTGCGCCGGAGGCTCTGTGGCAGAACTTGACGAAGGAAGGATTGTGTTACTATGGCCCGCTTAACTATTTACAGAGATAACAATACTGATACCACCGTTGTGCCCAATTGCTTTATTGATGAGTACATATCAGAGGCCAACGATGCCCAGCTGAAAGTGTATCTTTACCTGCTGCGTATGCTGAATGCCAATCAGTCCATCAGTGTGTCCGACATAGCGGACAAGTTTAACCACACGGAGAAGGATGTTTTGCGTGCTTTGAAATATTGGGAGAATAAGCAGCTTCTCTCTCTGGATTATGACGTGAACGGGAATTTAACAGGGATCCGACTGTGCGATCTTACCAGGACCCAGAACGAGGCAGCGACGCCTGTCTCAGGCATACCTTCCTCGTTGGATCAGCCCACCTACAAGAAACCTGCACAGGAGGCACTTTCCTATGACAAGCCTTCCTACGAAAAACCTTCCTACACCACACAGCAGCTTCGGGAGTTCAAGGAAAGGGAAGAGACTGCACAGCTTCTCTTCATCGCTCAGTCTTACCTGGGCAGACCACTGACGCCTGCGGAGATGAAGTCTATTCTCTTTATGATGGATGTGCTGCATTTCTCTGAGGATCTCATAGATTATCTGATCCAGTATTGTGTAGACCGTGGCAAGAAGGATTTCAAATATATCGAAAAGGTTGCGATCAATTGGGCCGAGCAGGGTATCACTACTCCCAAGCAGGCACAGAAGCTTTCTACCAAGTATGATAAGAATGTATATGCCATTATGAATCAGCTTGGCAAGAACAGTTCCCCTACTGTCAAGGAGCTGGAATTTATCAACCGCTGGACAAGAGAATGGGGCTTTAGCAATGATATTATTTTTGAGGCCTGCGAGCGCACTGTTCTGGCCACAGACAAGCACCGCTTCGAATATGCTGACAGTATTCTTGGCAAGTGGAAGAAGGAAGATGTTCACCGCAAATCTGACATTATCCGCATGGATGAAATGCATCAGGCAAGGCGTCGAAGTGCAGCCAAGACCATTACTACGAATAAATTCAATCAGTTTACACAGAATGACTATGATTTCGATCAACTGGAGCGGGAGCTTTTGAGCAACTAAAACCCAGTCGGATCAAAGGAGTATATCGTGGCATTGACCAATCAACAATTTGTATCCATTATGCGAGAATACGAGCTGGTTCAGAACAGGAACCGCCGTCTTCTCGAAGAGCGCGAAAATGAAATCTATGAAAACATACCGGAATACCGGAAGCTGGTGGAATCCACCGGCGCTCTGGCCAAAGCCTGCGCAAAGAACCTGTTAGACGGTGAAGAGCAGGCTATTGTGGTACTGAAAAATAAATTGGCAGATCTTTCATGTCAAAAGAAGACTCTACTGAAGCAACACGGTTATTCCGAAAATTATCTGGAACCGATATACAATTGTACACTATGCCGGGATACAGGATATTTGCATCCGACAGAAAGCCCCGATATCCGAGAGAAATGCCGTTGTTTTCGCCAGAAGGAGATTGCTCTGCTCTATGAGCAGTCCAATATTCAGAAAACCATAGAAAAAGAGAATTTTTCTACCCTATCTTTTGAATACTATGAAGGCGAAGACCGGAAGCGTTTTCAGGAAGCAGTAAGAATCTGCTTAGATTTTGTACAAAACTTCGAACAAGACTACCAAAATTTGTTTTTTTATGGTACAGTAGGAACCGGGAAAAGTTTTTTGTCAGGATGTATCGCCAGAGAACTGTTGCAGAGTGGTCATTCCGTGATCTATTTCAGCTCTGCCGGCTTGTTTGACACGTTGGCACGGTATACTTTTGATGCAACAGCAAAAGAGGCCCTTTACAATTTCTACAAAGACCTTTACAATTGTGATTTGGTGATCATAGATGATCTGGGCACGGAAGTGACTAATTCTTTCGTAACTTCCCAGCTGTTCGGTTGCCTGAACGAAAGGTACTTACGCAGGAAGGCCACTATCATCTCCACCAATTTAAGTCTGGAAGAGTTGCGGGATCGATATTCAGACAGAATTTTCTCTCGCATTACCAGCAATTTTACGATCTGTAAGTTATCCGGACCGGATATCCGGATTTACAAAAAACGCATGCATAAATGATGATGATCAGAAAGTGAGGATTAACCCATGTCAATCCGTGAAGAAAAACGTAACTTAGAAACCATCCCCGTGGGTTCTCTGGGAATTATTTCCCTGGAAAGCTGCCGTGTTCTCGGCGAGAAGATCGATAAGTATCTCGTAAAGTGGAGAACAGAACGTGAGCACGAACATAAGGACTCTCTGGCCTTTTCCGGATATCAGAGACCTTCCTATCTGCTGAGCACCAAAGTTCCCCGTTTTGGTTCCGGTGAAGCCAAAGGTGTGATCAATGAATCTGTCCGCGGTACAGATCTGTACCTGTTGGTAGATGTATGTAACTATAGTCTTACCTATTCTCTGTGCGGCAACGAGAATCATATGTCTCCCGATGATCACTATCAGGATCTGAAGAGAATCATAGCTGCTGTAGGTGGTAAAGCCAGAAGAATTACTGTGATCATGCCTTTCCTGTATGAAAGCCGCCAGCACAAGAGAACATCCCGTGAATCTTTGGACTGTGCGCTGGCTCTACAGGAACTGGTACGCATGGGAGTAGACAATATCATTACCTTTGATGCACATGACCCCAGAGTACAGAACGCCATTCCTCTTCACGGTTTTGAGACCGTTCAGCCCGCTTATCAATTCATCAAAGGCTTGCTTCGCAACGTGAAGGGCCTGCAAATCGATTCTGATCACATGATGGTGATCAGCCCTGATGAAGGCGGAATGAGCCGTGCTATCTATATTGCCAACGTACTTGGCCTGGACATGGGTATGTTCTATAAACGTCGTGATTACACAAGAGTTGTAAATGGACGTAACCCCATCATCGCCCATGAATTCTTAGGCTCCAGCGTAGAGGGCAAAGATATGATCATTATCGATGACATGATCTCCTCCGGTGAGAGTGTTCTGGAAGTAGCTGCTGCCCTGAAAGAACGCAAGGCCAACAGAATCTTCGTATTCTCTACCTTTGGACTGTTCACCAACGGACTGGACAAGTTTGACAAAGCATACGAAGACGGTTTCATCGATAAGGTTCTGACCACCAACCTGGTCTACCAGACACCTGCTCTTCTGGAGAGAGAATGGTATATCACCTGTGATATGAGTAAATATATTGCCTATATCATTGATACTCTGAATCACGATTCCTCCATCAGCGACCTGCTGAATCCCAATGAGAGGATCCAGAATATCGTAGCCCGCTATAAAAACGGCGAATTATAATTCCTTGAAAATAAGTAAGAGCCAACTGTCAATTATAATGATTGACAGTTGGCTCCTTTTATTGTATAGTGATACAGTACATAGGTGAGTTCGAAACCTTCCTCACCGACCTGCCCCAAGCAGGAAAAAAACAAAACTAGAGGAGAAAAATCAATATGAACATCAAGAAAATCTTGTTTTTGACACATGCAGCACTGATTGCTGCTCTTTATGTGGTACTCACTATGATAGCGAATGCCATGGGTCTTGCAAATCACGCCATTCAAATCCGTTTTTCCGAAGCACTGACCATTTTACCCTTTTTTACACCGGCAGCTGTTCCCGGCTTATTCGTAGGCTGTCTCTTAAGCAACTTGTTGACAGGTTGTGCGATCCCGGATATTATCTTCGGCAGTATCGCCACGCTGCTCGGTGCTCTGGGCACCCTAAT
>JAZRJO010000394.1:0-4143 GCA_045645825.1 Acetatifactor sp.
AAGGATGTACCATTGGTACAACCATGACAGTGGTAAATAAGGCGGTTCCTAATATAGTGGGCGTTGATATTGGATGTGGTATGCTCACAATAAATATCGGTAAAAATCCAATCGATTTCGAAAAGCTGGCTGCTGCTGCTCATTATATTCCCAGTGGCATGAATGTTTGGGAAGGAAGAAAAGAAAGATTCGACCTGGAAGAACTTCGTTGCTATAGACAACTTAAAAGGACAAAATGCTTGGAGAGGAGCTTGGGTACACTTCGTGGTGGTAATCATTTCATTGAAGTGGATGAGGCGGTTGATGGTACAAAATATTTAATTATTCACACAGGAAGCCGTAATCTGGGGAAACAGGTAGCAGAGATATATCAGCAGTTGGCAGTCGACCTGAATAAAGGAAAAGAAACGTATTTCCAGCAGAGAGAAGAGATCATCCGAACTTATAAGGAACAAGGCAGAAGAAATGATATTCAGGCTGCTTTGGAAAAAATATCCTGGGTAAAAAGAGAAACTACCATACCGGAGGATCTGTGTCATTTATATGGGAAATGTTTTGAAGATTATCTTCAAGATGTGGAAATCTGCCAGAGATTTGCTAAGCGAAACCGTGAAATGATTGCGGAAATTCTGATGGATAAGGCCGGGCTTGCAGGAACCGATGCGTTTCACACCATTCACAATTATATTGATACGGATGAGATGATTCTGAGAAAGGGTGCGATTGCAGCGCACGAAGGAGAAAAGGTGCTTATTCCAATCAACATGAGAGATGGCAGTGTGTTAGCAATTGGAAAAGGAAATGCGGAATGGAATTATTCTGCTCCTCATGGCGCCGGACGTGTAATGTCAAGAACCAAGGCCAAAAATTCTCTGAATATGGAAGAGTACAAAGAAACAATGGGAGGAGTATATACAACTTCCGTAAGTGAAGCAACTCTTGACGAAGCACCAATGGCATATAAGCGACTGGAAGATATCATTGATGTGATTCAAGAATCTGTAGAAGTCATTGATGTTATGAAACCAATATACAACTTTAAGGCATCTGAGTAGGAATACCTGTTCCTGCTCAGAGGGCCGGAACAGGAGGCAAATGGAATGTTTATTAACCCGACCATCGATATGGTCAAGACGGGTCAGAATATTGTTACTTTACGAAAGAAGGCAGGGTTGTCTGTAAGGGAGTTACAGATTGCATTTGGATTTGGAACTCCGCAGGCAATCTACAAGTGGCAGCAAGGTTTGGCTATGCCAACCATTGATAACTTGGTTGTCCTGGCATCTTTGTTGGGAGTAAAGATTGATGATATTATTGTAACTGACAAGCAAAACTACATAAAGAAAGGTGCATAAGAAAAATGCAAGTGATATCGTATGATCGGTATCACTAAGCTCCATTAACGGGGTGGTAGAGTATCTGGCTTTTAACCAGAAGGTTATGGGTTCGAATCCCATGTGGAGCATTAAGGCCTCTTAGTCTAAAGGTTAGGACACAGGTCTCCGTTTCACTACGGTCGTCGCAGAACAGACGTCCACTGGACGTCTTGCGACCTTTCAAGGCTGGGGTATCGGGTTCAAGTCCCATAGGGGTCACTGTGGCCATAGTATAATGGTTAGTACGGCAGATTGTGGATCTGCTCATGAGGGTTCGATTCCCTCTGGTCACCCCACGGGTAGGTATGTCTAGCGGCGAAGTTGCTATGGTCCGGTGGCCCATGCTCAGCAACGACCGAAGTGGAACGTAGACCAGCGGACTGTAAATCCGTCACAGAGAAACAACGGTGGTTCGAGTCCAACCCTGCCCATCTGTAATATTACAAGAATAAAACAAACGGAGGCGATAAGATGATTCCGACTTTATATGAACCATTCAGGCATTGGTCTGCTACGGGTTCAGTATACATTCTTTCCGATCTGCATTTTGATGATGATGATTGTAAACTGATGGATCCTAATTGGATCATGCCAAAGGAGCAGATTGAGATCATTAATAGTAAAGTGAATAAGAGTGATACTTTCGTCTGCTTGGGTGATGTGGGGAAAGCCGATTATGTAGCAGAAATCAAGGCCGGAAAAAAGATCCTTTTATTGGGAAACCATGATACCAAAGGAGCATACAATGGGTATTTTGATGAAATATACACTGGTCCGCTGTTTGTGGCAGAAAAAATCTTGTTGTCCCATGAACCGGTCTATGGTCTGCCATGGTGTCTGAATATCCATGGACATGATCACAGTGGGATGGAAGATTACCGAGAAGACTGCAAATATTTAAATCTGGCAGCCAATGTATGTGGCTATACGCCAGTTAGTCTGGGAAAGATTATAAAGGAGGGCATTTTATCTGACGTGCCAAGTATTCACAGAATGACCATTGATCGGGCAGTTGAAAAGAAAGTACAGCGAGAAATGATTAATAAGAATTATACTACAAGTTCAATGACGTAAAAGGTGGCGAATGGTAAAATAATTCTGTATGAAAATAAATGTCAGGAGAAAAGTGAGGTGATTCCGATGGAAAAGAGAAAGTTAGCATCTGTACAATACGTACATCATATTACTCCTATAGAAGGAGCAGATAGAATAGAATGTATTCACGTATTGGGTTGGAAGTGCGTAGCGAACAAGGGAATGTTTCAAGTAGGAGACCATTGTGTATATATGGAAGTAGATTCATTTCTGCCAGTATGTGACAGATTTGAGTTTCTAAGAGGAAATAGTTTTAAGAAGAATGAGATTTTGGGAGAGGGATTCCGATTGAAGACCATGAACTTCAGGGGACAGATTTCTCAGGGACTGGTACAACCATTATCTATCTTACCAGAGGGAAATTACCAGTTGGGCGATGATGTGACTGAGTTGTTGGGAATCAGAAAGTGGGAAGTAGAGGAACGGGTTACCAGCAGCGGTACTGTGATCGGAGACTTCCCTAATGGAATTCCAAAGACAGATGAATTGAGAGTACAGTCTTATCCGGATCTGATTGATGAATTCAAGAAGGTACCCGCTTACTATATTTCAACCAAGATGGATGGTACCAGTGTGACAATGTATCGAAAGGATGAGCACTTTGGAATCTGTGGTAGAAATTTTGAATATGCAGATGACGAAAAGTGTGCTATGTGGAGATATGCGCATGAACATAATATTCCGGAAAGAATGGCAGAACTGGGAATTACCGGTGTGGCAATCCAGGGCGAATTCTGTGGAGCCGGTATCCAAAAGAACCGATTGAAGCTGGCAAGACCGGAATGGTATGTATTTACAGTGATAGACCTGGAAACTCGATGTAGAATGTCGTTGCCGAAAATGCAGGAGTTATGCGAGAAACTGCAGTTAAAAATGGTACCGATTGAAGAGGAAGGAAGTAACTTCCCATATGATAGTGTAGAGCAGCTGCTGGAAAGAGCAAAGGGGTATTATTCTTCCGGTATGAATAAGGAAGGTATTGTAATACGGCCAGTTGAACCGATATATTCAAGAGTGATTGAGGGACCTTTATCCATGAAGGTATTAAATAATGATTATCTGCTTAAGCAATAAACTTGGTTTTAGTTCCGCTTCACTATAAAAATAGCTACAAGCAGAAGGAGGTTGTCATGTATCCGGTAATTGATAAAAGAGAAACAGGAATAAATATACGAAGAATAATGGATCAACACAAGCTGACAGTAAAAGATGTACAGCAATTCCTGGGACTGGGAAGTGCACAGAGCATATATCACTGGTTAAATGGTATCAGCCTTCCGACGATAGATAATTTATATGCCCTCAGCGAATTGTTTCAGGTACCTATGGATGATCTGATATGTGGAAGTCGTACAATGACAAAAAGAGCTAAGCAAATCCGTCAAATGGATAGTAACATGAGGAGACTATATGCATACTATGAGGCATATAGGAGATTAGCTGCTTAAAGAAATTTTAATGAAGATGGTCCGGCGTTAATGGAGTACTGAAAATGGGACACCCCATGAAATAGAATCAACATAGATGGTAGCTTGGGATGGGTTATGTTTATGTTGATTTTTTATGGAGGGAAACAATGCAGAAAATAGTATATTGGTTACAAAAGACATTTAGTATGAATTGGAGATATTGTAAAGGGTTTTGTGTTACGTGTAAGTATTACGAGACCTGT
>JAZRJO010000395.1:0-3908 GCA_045645825.1 Acetatifactor sp.
GGTGCTACGCTGTCATAATCTACATCTCCGCAAAGCTTATTGTTTTCATTTCGATGAATTCCCACATCGATCACTACTGCACCTTCTTTTACATAATCTTCCGTGATCATTCTGGGCTTACCTACTGCGGCCACCAGAATATCTGCTTTCTTAGTCACTTCCTTCAAAGAAGCGGTCTTGCTGTGAGCAATGGTAACGGTACCATTCTCTCTCAGAAGCAAAAGGGCCATAGGCTTACCTACAATATTACTCCGTCCGATCACAACACATTCTTTGCCTGCAATCTCGATACCGGAACGCTTCAAAAGCTGAATGATGCCGGCTGGGGTGCAGGATACAAAACCCGGTTTTCCGATGCAAAGGGCACCTACATTCTGTGGATGGAAACCATCTACATCCTTTAAGGGGCTGATACTGTCAAGCACCTTCTCTTCACTGATATGTTTGGGAAGAGGAAGCTGCACCAGAATACCGTTAACATCGTTTCTCTCATTTAACTCTGCGATTAGAGAAAGCAGTTCCTCTTCCTTCGTCTCCTCAGGAAGTTCATAGCTTAAAGAACGGATTCCTATATATTCACAAGCTTTTTTCTTGTTGCCTACATATACACTGGATGCAGGATCATTGCCAACCTGTATGACTGCCAGAGTAACAGTAATACCCTGTTCTTTCATCAGCACAACTTTCTCTTTTAACTCCTCTTTGATCTGGGCAGAGATTTTCTTTCCATCAATGATTTGTGTCATTTCAAGTCTCCTTTATTTGTACTATCTTTGTCATCATTCAGTCAATATCACTTGCGAAACTCGTTAGAACAGACCGACAATCTTGCCATCATCGTCCACGTCAATTCCATAAGCAGCAGGTTGTTTGGAAAGACCCGGCATAGTCATCACAGCACCCGTAAGTACTACTACAAAGCCTGCTCCTGCCGATACATATACTTCCCTCACATTTAATTCAAAACCTTCCGGTCTTCCTAACAGTGCAGGATCATCGGAAAGAGAATATTGGGTCTTTGCCATACAAACCGGGAACTTACCATAGCCGATTTTTTCAATCTGAGCAATCTGCTTTATGGCAGTAGGTGCAAAATTTACACTTTCAGCGCCATAGATTTCCTTGGCAACTTTGGTGATCTTTTCCTTGATACTTAATTCATCTTCATACAATACATGGAAATTACTTTCCTTCTTTTCAATGGTATCAAGCACTTTCTCAGCCAGGGCAATACCGCCTTCACCACCCTTGGCCCACACTTCGGACAGGGCAAATTCACAGTTTCTGTCTTCACAGAACTGTCTTACGAAAGCAACTTCTTCTTCGGAATCTGTGACAAAAGAATTGAGAGTCACTACAACAGGCACGCCATATTTCTGCAAATTCTCAATATGCTTCTCCAGATTCACGATACCCTTTTTCAGCGCATCCATATTGGGTGTGGAAAGCTCTGCTTTGGGAACGCCGCCATTATATTTCAAAGCTCTGATGGTTGCTACCAGAACAGTGGCAGCAGGTTTCAGCCCCGCCATTCTGCACTTAATATCATAGAATTTCTCTGCTCCCAGATCCGCACCGAATCCAGCCTCGGTAATGCAGTAATCTGCCATTTTCAATGCGGTCTTGGTAGCTCTTACAGAGTTACAGCCATGAGCAATATTTGCAAAAGGACCACCATGTACCAAAGCAGGTGTATGCTCCAATGTCTGGATCAGATTTGGCTTTAAGGCATCTTTTAAAAGAGCTGCCATAGCGCCTACCGCTTTCAGGTCTCCTGCAGTAACAGGCTCTCCGGCATAATTATAAGCTACTACAATTCTGGAAAGTCTCTCTTTCAGATCCTTCATATCATCAGCCAGACACAGTATGGCCATAATCTCACTTGCTACCGTGATGACAAAATGATCTTCTCTCACCACACCGTCCAGCTTATTACCCAGACCTACTACAATGTTACGCAGTACTCTGTCGTTCATATCCATACAACGCTTCCAGACCACTTGTCTGGTATCAATCTGCAGTTCATTTCCCTGCTGAATGTGATTGTCTAAAAGGGCAGCCAACAGATTATTGGCGGAGGTAATGGCATGGAAGTCTCCTGTAAAATGCAGGTTCAAGTCTTCCATAGGAACCACCTGTGCATATCCGCCTCCTGCAGCACCGCCTTTGATTCCGAAGCAGGGACCTAAAGATGGCTCACGAAGAGCGATCACGGCTCTCTTACCCAATTTACCAAAGGCCTGACCCAAGCCCACGCTGGTGGTAGTCTTTCCTTCTCCTGCCGGAGTAGGATTGATCGCTGTCACGAGAATCAACTTTCCATCGGGGTTATCCTTGATCTTCTCCATATACTCATCTGAGATCTTTGCTTTATATTTTCCATAAAGCTCTAATTCGTCCGGGGTGATCCCTAGTCTGCTTGCCACCTCCGTGATAGGCTCCATAATCGCTTCCTGTGCAATCTGAATGTCTGTTTTCATCTTTATTCCTCCTTAGAATGCTTATGCTAATAACAGATTAACTTATATTTCGTCCAGCAGTTGTTCAAACTGCTCCATACTCATCAGTACCTTACGTGGCTTGGTTCCTTCTTCTTCTCCAACCACACCATATTCTGCCAACTGATCCATGATCCTTGCTGCTCTGTTGAATCCAATCTTAAATATACGCTGCAGCATACCGATAGATGCCTTATCCTTGTCGATAATAAACTTACCGGCTTCGGCAAAGTATTCGTCACGCTCCTCCACCTGCTGACTGGAACCGGAACTTACAGTTCCACTGCCGATATTACGGATCTGCTCTTCAATGTCTTCCGCGTATGTATTGCCAATGGCCTGATTTTTCAGGAAATCAACTACATCCGATACTTCCTTATCCGATACAAAAGCTCCCTGCACACGTGCCGGTTTGGAATAACCCTGGGGATAAAAAAGCATATCTCCCTTTCCCAGAAGCTTCTCTGCACCGTTCATATCCAGAATGGTACGGGAATCTACACCACTGGATACGGAGAAAGCCACACGGCTGGGCATGTTAGCCTTGATCAAGCCCGTGATCACGTCAACACTGGGTCTCTGTGTGGCAATAATCAGGTGGATACCGGCAGCTCTCGCAAGCTGTGCCAGACGACAGATGGATTCCTCTACCTCACCGGGTGATACCATCATCAAGTCCCCCAACTCATCTACAATGGTCACGATCTGAGGCAATTTGGCAGGTGCATCCTCCTGTCCCTGCTCCCGCATGGTTTCTACCTTCTTGTTATATCCCTTCAAATCACGGACGTTGAAATCTGCAAATTTTTTATAACGGTCTGTCATCTCTGAAACACCCCAATGCAGCGCTGCCGATGCCTTTTTCGGATCAGTCACCACTGGGATCAACAGATGAGGGATTCCATTGTATACGCTAAGCTCCACCACCTTAGGATCCACCATGATCAGCTTTACATCGTCAGGATGAGACTTGTACAATATACTCATGATCAAAGTATTGATACATACTGATTTACCGGATCCTGTGGCACCGGCGATCAGCATATGAGGCATCTTGGCGATATCTGCCACCACGATCTGCCCTGCGATATCCTTTCCCACCGCAAATGCCAGATTAGAAGGAAATTCTCTGAACTTACTGCTCTCTAACAAGTCACGAAGGGCTACCGGTGAATTCTCTTTATTGGGCACTTCGATGCCAATGGCGGCTTTCCCCGGAATGGGTGCCTCGATACGGATATCCGTGGCAGCCAAATTCAGCTTGATATCATCTGCCAGATTCACGATCTTACTTACTTTCACACCCTGCTCCGGCTGCAGCTCATATCTGGTCACACTTGGACCCTGACAAGTCGGATCGTAGCCATGTCGTTCTGTGAGCCAAGGAGTTGTTCCTGAGTATTGTCTTGC